>NZ_JBLXHU010000002.1:0-194566 GCF_048259285.1 Bizionia sp.
AAAACGGTAATGTAATTGGGACAGAAGACACCGTAACAGTGTCTCCAACTCAAAATTCAACTTATACCTTTGAAGTAACATATGATTTATGTACGGGTGGTCAAGCTACTGTTGTAGATGAAGTTGAGGTTACTTACACCAACCTTTCTACAGCTGATGGAACATTTGAAATGGATTTAGACTGTACGGGAGCAACTGCTACTATTCTTGGAGATACAGGTGGAACATTTGCTTTCAACCCAGAACCTACGGATGGCGCTATTATTGACCCAACAACCGGAGAGATTACTAATGGTACCTCTGGAACAACTTATAATGTACAATATACAGTAGGAGAGGCTGGTTGTCCGGCTATTGTTACGGAAATTATAACATTGCCAGCGGCAGGAGATCCTTCCTTCACATTAACCGCAACATGTGACGGTGCTATTACTACAATTGATGGTGATAGCGGAGGTACGTTTGTTTTTAATCCAGAACCTGCAGATGGCGCAACAATAGACAGTACAACAGGTGAAATTTCTAACGGTGTTAGTGGTAATACCTATACTGTTGAATATACTATTTCTGGAACCTGTCCTGTTACGAGAACAGAAACTGTAACCGTATTATTACCAAGCGACCCATCTTTTACGCTTTCAGCAGATTGCGTAAGTGCAACAGCAACTGTAACGGGAGATACTGGAGGTGTATTCACATTCAATCCAGTGCCAACCGATGGTGCAACCATTGATTCCGCTTCTGGTGAAATTACGAATGTTGTAGCAGGTGCAAGTTACACGGTAGAATACACAACAGTAGGCGACTGCCCAGAGACAGCAACGCAAACAATAAGTATTCCGTTAATAGCAGATGCAGCATTTGAAATGACAACATCGTGTACAGGTGCAACAGCTAATGTAACTGGTGATACAGGTGGTGTATTCACATTTAATCCAGTACCAACGGATGGTGCGGTATTAGACATGAATACCGGTGAAATTACAAATGGTGTTCCTGGATCTTCTTATACCATAGAGTATACAGTAGGTGATGTTAGTTGTGAAGCAACAACTTCAGAAACAATAACCTTGCCAACGGTTGGTGATGCATCCTTTACCTTAACTGCTAATTGTGATGGAGCCGTAGCAACTATAGATGGTGATGCAGGAGGAACATTTACCTTCAACCCAGTACCAACGGATGGTGCAACTATAAATGCAACCACAGGAGAAATCTCGAATGGTACCGGTGGTACTACGTATACAGTAGTATATTCAACGTCTGGAGTTTGTGCAGAAACAGAAACACAAACAGTAACAGTGCTGCCAGGAGGTGATGCTTCATTTACAATGACAGTAAATTGTGATGGTGCTACCGCTGTTCTAACAGGTGATACAGGAGGAACATTTACATTTAATCCTTTACCAACAGATGGAGCAACTATAGACCCAGGTTCAGGTGAGATTATGAATGTAGTATCAGGAAGTAGTTATACGGTTGAATATACCACGGTAGGTACTTGTCCAACAACGGCATCGGAAACAATAACTATTCCGGCAGAAGAAGACGCTTCATTTAGCGTGGTTGCAATATCATGCGAAGGAGCAACTATAAGTATTTTAGGAGATACGGGAGGTACATTTACTTTTAACCCGATTCCAAACGATGGTGCAACCATAAATGCAACAACGGGAGAAGTCCAAAATGCTGAAACAAACACGTCGTATACAATTGCGTATACTACAACTGGACCTTGTCCCGTATCATCTGAAGTAACATTTATTACAGATGAATGTTTGGTGCAGGTTATTCCGCAGGTTATCACACCAAATGATGATGGCGTAAACGATACGTTTGATCTAAGTGGTTATGATGTGAGTAGTTTAGAAATATTCAACCGTCATGGTGTTAAAGTATTTAGCCATAAAAATGGAATTTATACAGACCAGTTTAGAGGAGTTGCCGATAACGGTGATGAATTACCGGTAGGAACTTATTATTATATCATGAAATATCAAAATGGTAAAGTGAAATCATCATGGGTATATATCAACAAGTAAACGAACGCAACCAAAATTTAATAATGAAAAAACTATATATAATTTTCGTATTCTTATTGTCAGCATCCTTTATGCATGCACAACAAGACCCGCAGTACACGCAGTATATGTATAATATGAACGTGATAAACCCAGCTTATGCCGGTTCCTTTGAAGGAATTGCTATTGGTGCTCTTTATAGAAGCCAATGGGTTGGGTTAGAAGGTTCGCCTAATACTGGAACACTCTCTATTAGTGCGCCAGTTGGAAAGCGCGTAGGTCTCGGTTTATCCTTTATTAATGATGAAATTGGACCAGTTAGAGAAAATAACGTCTATGCTGATTTCTCATATACCTTACCATTAGGAGGTGATAACAAATTAGCCTTTGGTGTTAAAGCAGGTGCAACCTTTCACAAAGTTGGATTGGTGGATTTGGACGTCATAGATATGAATGATCCCTTCCTTCAAGAAGATGTGGATGGCGCTACACCAAACGTTGGTGCCGGTGTTTATTTCTACAAACCAAACAAATATTATGTGTCGGTTTCTATGCCAAATATGCTTAACTCCGTGCATTTAGATGCTACAAACGGTGTTAAAGTTGGATCTGAAACACAACACTTATTTGCTGGAGCAGGTTATGTATTTAATTTATCTGATAATTTCGCATTAAAACCTCACGGTATGATGAAAATGGCGTTTGATGCGCCTATCAGTTTTGATGTAAATGCAAACCTTTTCATGTTTAATATTGTGGAAATTGGAGCAGGATATCGTTTAGAGGATTCTTTTACTGGAATGATTAACTTTATGGTATCTCCTAATTTAAGAATTGGTTATGCTTATGATAGTGTGCAATCAGATTTAAGTTATGCAACATCATCATCACATGAGATATTTATTAACTTCGATTTCAGTTTCACCAAAAAAGTATCGCGTTCACCACGTTATTTCTAATCACTTAAGCTAAACATAATGAAAAACATTAAAATATTTATAGCACTTATAGTCATGAGTAGTTTAAGTGCGACTGCTCAAAATAAAGCTACGGAATCTGCTGATAAGCATTTTGCTAAATTCGAGTTTGTTCAAGCTATTGCAGGTTACAATAAACTGGTTGAAAACGGTGAAGGAGACACCTATGTCTATTCACAATTAGGAGAAGCTAATTATAATATTTTCAATACAGTTGAAGCGGAACGCTGGTATGCCAAAGCTTTAGAATCATCAGATAATGCTGAAATGGTTTACAAATACGCTCAAATGCTTAAAGCAAATGAAAAGTACCAAGAAGCCAATGCACAAATGGCGCGTTTTGCTCAATTAAAACCAAGAGATGACCGTTCAAAAGCGTTTAAAGCAAATCCTCATTATTTACCATTAATATTGGAAAAAGCAAAAGAGTATACCATTCAAAATTTAGAAATTAATACTGAAAATTCAGATTTTGGAGGCGCAGTTTATAATAGTCAATTGTATTTTACAACAGCTAGAAATAATGCTAGACGTAACTACGGATGGAATGACCAACCATTTTTAGATGTTTACGTTTCAAATATTCTTACAGATGGTACATATCAAGAAGCTGACCCCGTAAAAGGAGATATTAATACAAAATACCATGAAGGGACTGTAACATTTACTCCGGATGGAAATACCATGTATTTTGCGCGTGAGAGTTTCTTTGAAGGCGAATATGAAAAAGATTCAATCTCTAATACAAAATTCAGTGTTCTACATATATACAAAGCAAATAGAGATGGTGATAAATGGCGAAATGTTGAGTCGCTTTCTTTAAATAATTCTAGCTACAATGTAAATAGTCCTGCTTTAAGTGCAGATGGCAAAACGTTATATTTCCAATCAGATATGCCAGGAGGTCTTGGATTATTTGACCTGTACAAAGCACCAGTAAATGAAGACGGTACAGTTGGAGAACCAGTAAATTTAGGAGACAAAGTAAATACAGAAGGAAACGAAAAATTCCCATTTTCAAGTTCTAACGGAACATTATACTTCTCTTCAGATGGTCACTTAGGACTAGGTGGTTTAGACGTATTTTATATGTCAGAAGCGGGTGAAGCTGTAAACGTAGGTGTTCCCGTAAATAGTAATGTAGATGACTTTGCGTTCACTGTAAACGAGGAAACAGGAGAAGGCTTTGTGTCTTCTAATCGTTCTGGAGGAAAAGGTGGCGATGATATATATGCAATAAAACGCCTAGTACCATGTAATGTAAATGTAATTACAACCGTAGTAGATAATGATACTAGTAATCCTTTAGCGGGCGTTTCTGTTAAAATTAGAGATGCTGCAGGACGTGTGGTTTCAACGCAAACATCAGATGTTAAAGGTAAGGTAGAATACACTGTTTCTTGCGATAAAACTTTGGAAATTGCCGGTGTATTAGAAGGCTATGAAAGTAATACAATTAGCTTTGCAGGGAGTAAGGATAAGGAAGCGTTATTGCTGCTTAATTTAAATCCTATTGATAAAATTATTGTGCTAGATCGTGTTGTATTGAATCCAATATTATTCGATTTTGATAAATCTAATATTACACAACAAGGGGCATTTGAATTGGATAAATTAGTATCTGTTATGAAGAAATATCCAAATATGATTATTTTGGCAGAATCTCACACAGATAATAGAGGTCCAGCTTCATACAATGAAAGATTATCAGACAGACGTGCTAAATCTACCGTTCAATATGTAATCTCTAAAGGTATAGATGCTTCCAGAATTTCTGGAGTAGGAAAAGGTGAAAATGAGCCTAAAGTAGATTGTAAATCTAATTGTACAGAAGCAGAACATAAAACAAATAGACGTTCAGAGTTTATTATAGTAAGTGGAAATCCTTCTGAAGAATAATGCAAACTAATTATTAGTTATAAAAAAAAGCCTTGCTATTAATTTAGCAAGGCTTTTTATTTTCTTCGTGTTTAATGTCAATTTTTTGCATTTTACTATAGATTATAAAACGGTCTTTAATTAAAGCGTAAAACTGAAATTTAGCTTCCTATAGTCCGTAATATAACTAGTAAATATGCAACCACCATCTGGTATTAAAATTCATACGAAAAGCTTTTTATTTTAAGTGTACCTAAAGTTTGCGCATAAAAAAAGCCCCGAAGAAAATTCGGAGCTTTGTTATTATTTAATTTGTTTACCATCTTTATCAAAAAAGTGGTACTCTAAGTATGTGTAAGCATCTCTTGGTAATATTTTGACCCATTTTTTATGTTCAAAAAACCATTTTGAACGTATTGATGGAATACCTTTGGTTAAAAAGGCTGCTATAAAAGGATGTGTGTTTAAGGTCACCTTTGTATAGTCTTTTTTTAATAATTGTTCAAGATCGTGAGTAATTTTCGACACAATACCTATTGGTGCTTCAACATCGGCTCCATTAATGGAATCCGGATTTTCCTCTCGCGTTTTAATGTTCATTTCTGGACGTACGCGTTGTCTTGTAATTTGTACTAAACCAAATTTACTTGGTGGTAGTATTTTGTGTTTCGCTCTGTCATCTTTCATTTCATCACGAAGATGATTGTAAAGCGTTTTTCTGTTTTCTGCTTTCGTCATATCAATGAAGTCAATAACGATAATGCCTCCCATATCACGTAAACGAAGTTGTCTAGCAATTTCGGTTGCAGATATCATATTAACTTCCAAGGCTGTATCCTCTTGATTTTTAGCTTTATTGGAACGATTACCACTGTTTACATCAATAACGTGTAAAGCTTCAGTGTGTTCTATTACCAAATAAGCGCCTTTGGACATAGAAACAGTTTTCCCGAAGGATGTTTTAATCTGTCTTTCTACACCAAATTTCTCAAAAATGGGAACATTGGATTGATATAATTTCACAATTGATTCTTTTTTTGGTGCAATTTCTTGCACATAATCTTTAATTTGAATGTAAAGTTCTTCATCATCTACATGGATATTGGTAAACGTATCGTTAAAAATATCACGTAATATTGATGAAGCTTTATTCAATTCGCCAAGTACCTTACTTGGGTGGTGTGCTTTGTCTAGTTTTTTACACATTGCGGTCCAACGACCAAGCAAATTTTGTAAATCTTTATCTAGCTCTGCTACTTTTTTGCCTTCTGCTACTGTACGAACAATAACGCCAAAACCTTGGGGAGTAATACTCTTTACAAGGCGTTTTAAGCGGTCTTTTTCTTCTTTGTCCTCTATCTTTTGTGAAATAGAAATACGATCAGAAAAAGGCACCAAAACAATGTATCTGCCAGCTATGGATAACTCGGAACTAATCCGTGGTCCTTTAGTGGAAATTGGCTCTTTTACTATTTGTACTAATGTAGATTGATTTGATTTTAAAACGTCCGTAATTTTGCCGTCTTTATCAATATCTTTTTCAAATGGGAAATTCTTTAAAGAATAGTCTTTTAGTTTACCTGTGCTTACACGTTTTGTGAATTTTAAAAGGGAAGGGAGTTTGGGTCCTAAATCATGATAATGTAAAAAGGCATCTTTTTCGTAGCCTACATTTACAAACGCAGCATTTAAACCCGGAACAGCTTTTCGTATTTTGGCAATAAACACATCGCCAACGGAAAAGTTATTACCGCCTTCATCTTTCTGTAATTCAACTAGTCTTCCATCTTTTAATAAGGCAAAATCAACAGCGTCTGAACCAGACCGAATAATTAATTCTTTATCCATTTTGTTAATTTTTATCTACCATACCAATGGTATGACAGATGGATTAATACTATTTTTTCTACTGTTCATTACAAACAATAGAAAGAACACCCAAACTATAATCCGTTTTTACACGGAATATAGTTAAGGTATCTCACAGGATTTTTTTAAATCCGAAGAGCAACTCGATATATAAAACCTTTATATAAAGCGAAACTCAATTTCAAAGAACTCTTTGTTGTAAAAACCAAAAAAGTAGTTAAATAACTACTTTTTAAGCTTACTTCTTCTTTTTGTGACGGTTAGCGCGTCTTCTTTTTTTACGCTTATGCGTTGCTACCTTGTGTCTCTTTCTCTTTTTACCACTTGGCATAAGTTACTTGTTTTAAGTTAATAATTTAATGTTTTTACTTGACGTCAACATTCGTTTTAACACCTTCTACAAATACTTTTGCAGGTTTAAATGCAGGAATATTATGAGCAGGTATTTTGATAGTTGTATTTTTAGATATATTTCTTCCAGTTTTTTCAGCTCTAGTTTTAATAATAAAGCTACCAAATCCTCTTAAATAAACGTTATCTCCACTCTCTAATGAAGTTTTCACTTCCTCCATAAATGTTTCAACAGTTGCCTGTACATCGCCTTTTTCAATTCCTAATTTTTCAGAAATTTTTGCTACTAAATCAGCTTTTGTCATGTTAATTATTTTATTGTTTGCTATTAATCTAATAAGGGATGCAAATATAGGAATTTAAAATTCAATATTTCAAACCTAATTCATTAAAATTTAAGAATATAAACCTTTACTTTTGCCGTTAGCAACCTACTTCAATGCATTTTACAAAAACTTTAACAAATTGGTATTCAATAAATAAGCGTGATTTGCCGTGGCGAAATACCAAGAACCCATACTATATATGGTTATCCGAAATTATTTTGCAACAAACCCAAATCAAGCAAGGTCTGCCTTATTACGAAGCCTTTGTGTCGCAATATCCTACAGTTTTCAATCTTGCAAATGCTCATGAAGAGGCTGTTTTAAAACTTTGGCAAGGATTGGGTTACTATTCACGAGCTAGAAATTTACATGCTACAGCCAAGTCTGTGGCTTATGAGTTACATGGAAATTTCCCTAATACCTATAAGGATTTACTAAAACTAAAAGGAGTTGGCGATTATACAGCCAGTGCCATTGCCTCCTTTTGTTTTAATGAGGTGGCTGCTGTTGTAGACGGTAATGTATATCGTGTGCTTGCCAGATTTTATGGAATACATACTCCTATTAATAGTACGCAAGGTAACAAGGTGTTTAAAGCCTTGGCAATGGATCTTATTGATGCTAAAAACCCAGCCAATTTTAATCAAGCCATCATGGAATTTGGCGCCATACAATGCAAACCTAGTAGTCCGGACTGTTCGGTTTGTCCTTTAAGAGAAAGTTGTGTGGCGTTTAGGGAAAACGAGGTAAACGTCCTGCCTGTTAAAATTAAAAATAACAAACCTAAAAACAAGTTCTTTAATTTTTTGGTTTATGTAACGGATGGTGGGTATACGATACTAGAAAAGCGAAAAGGAAAAGGCATCTGGCAAAATCTCTATCAATTTCCGCTATTAGAATCTAAACATAGTTTAGATGAAGCCGATTTTTTACAGCAATTAAATCCGGATGATTCGGTTGTGAAAGTAACCTTATATAATCCGGTTGATATTATTCATAAATTGTCACATCAGCATTTACATACCAAGTTTTGGATTATACAAACTACCAATTTGCCAAAAATAGGTATTCCCATTTCAGAAATTGAAAACTATGCCGTTCCTATTTTGATTAAAAACTTTATTGATGTTTTCAATTTTCAATCTGAAATTTAGGGAGCTCATATTTTTTTACTAAATTTAAGTTTATGAATAGCAAAAGCGTAATTTTGCCAAATAAATAAAGAATCATGTCAGGAACATTAAATAAAGTTATGCTAATTGGGCATTTGGGAGATGAAGTAAAGATGCATTACTTTGAAGGTGGTGGCTGTATTGGCCGTTTTCCGTTGGCTACAAACGAGACGTATACCAGTAAACAAACCAATGAACGTGTAACAAACACCGAATGGCACAATATTGTAGTTAGAAATAAAGCCGCTGAAGTTTGCGAAAAATATTTAAGCAAAGGCGATAAAGTATATATTGAAGGTCGTATTAAAACAAGAAAATGGCAAGATGATACAGGAAATGATCGGTACTCTACTGAAATACAATGTACAGATTTTACGTTTTTAACAACCAAAGGCGAAAGTGGTAGTTCCCCATCCAGTCAGCCACAACAACAACAACAAACACATAGTGCACAACCACGTCAAGAGCCTATTACTCCCAAGCCGGAAGTAGATATGCCGGAAGACGATTTGCCATTTTAAACGTCATTAAAACCAACTATCATTGGACCTAGAACCTCCCAGTTTTTTATCGTTAATTATCTCCGTTGATTATTCCATATTTTTAGGAATAGCACTCCTATTTGTGTTATTGCTTTGTTCCGCCTTAATTTCAGGAGCAGAAGTAGCATTGTTTTCATTAACCAGAACAGATATTGAAGACGAATCGCAAACAAACACAACGGCTGTCAATATTATTGTTAAGCTATTGGAGCGTCCTAAAAAACTGTTGGCAACTATTTTGGTGGCCAACAACTTCATTAATATTGGTATAGTAATTCTCTTTGCCTATTTGGGGCAATTTATCTTTAAAAGCATTCAAATACCGATTGTAAAGTTTTTGGTAGAAGTGGTCGTTATCACTTTTTTAATTTTACTATTTGGTGAAATTTTACCAAAAATTTACGCAAGTAGAAACCGAATGAAATTCGCCATTTTTATGGCTTATCCATTACGAGTTTTAGATGTAATTTTTTCACCATTGAGCTTGCCAATGCGCAGTATCACGTTAGGAATTCACAGTAAATTAGGTAAGCAGAAATCTAATTTAAGTGTAGATCAACTATCGCAAGCCTTGGATTTAACAAGCGAGGCAGATACCACCAAAGAAGAACACAAAATTTTAAAAGGTATTGTATCCTTCGGGAATACAGATACCAAGCAGGTCATGAGACCACGTATTGATATTTTTGCATTAAATGTCAACCAGAAATATTTAGAAATTATTCCAGAAATTGTGAGTAATGGTTATTCCCGAATCCCTGTTTTTGAGGAAAATATTGATAAAATAAAAGGGATTCTCTATGTAAAAGATTTATTACCATTTTTAGACCGAAAGCAATTTGATTGGACCAGCTTGCTACGGGAGCCATTTTTTGTTCCAGAAAATAAAAAGTTGGACGATTTAATGGTGGAATTTCAAGAAAAGAAAGTGCACTTGGCTGTTGTAGTTGATGAATATGGTGGCACCTCGGGATTAATTTCTTTAGAAGATATTATTGAGGAAATTGTGGGTGATATTAGCGATGAGTTTGATGATGAAGACTTAATTTACTCCAAACTAGATAATAATAATTATGTTTTTGAAGGTAAAACAGCTTTAAAGGATTTTTATAAAATTGTAAAAGTTGAAGATAACAGCTTATTTGAAGACGAAAAAGGGGAAGCGGAAACCTTGGCTGGCTTTATTTTAGAATTCTCAAAAAGTTTTCCCAAACAGGGCAGTAAAATATATTTCGGAAATTACGTTTTTATAATAGAAGCTTTAGATAAAAAACGGATTACTCGTGTAAAGGTAACTATTCCTTAAATTTATCTTATTTAATTTAAAACAAATGAAGTTTAAAAGTGTTATAATCATAATTCTAGCAATAACTATAAGCGCATGTGGTAATGATACCTTGCCAAAGCCTGCAGCACATTTACGATTGGAATATCCTAAAGCTGACTATAAAAGGTTAGAAGCCGGTTTTCCGTTTACTTTTGAAAAAAATGAATTAGCCGCGGAAATTAAGGCAAGAACTATTGGAAATGATTCTGGTAGCTATGGAATAGATTTAATGTATCCTGCATTAAAGGGCACCATTTATTTAACCTATAAACCAATTAACAATAATAAAGAACGGTTATTAACCTTGCTTAAAGATGCGCAAGGATTTACACAAGAGCATACCGTAAAGGCAGATGAGATTGCGGAGCAACTTTACGAGAATAAAGAGCGAAAGGTTTACGGCATGTTTTATGAAGTTGGCGGTAATGCAGCATCACAATCCCAGTTTTATGTAACGGACAGTACCAGTCATTTTTTAACAGGATCCTTATATTTTTATGCAAAACCTAATTTCGATTCTATTTTACCTGCAGCAAAATATTTGCAAAAGGATATCCAACATATTATGGAAACCGTAACCTGGAAATAAAAAAAGCCACTCATTTGAGTGGCTTTTTGATATTATAAAATTGTAATTAAGCCTTCGCTTTATCTGCACAACATGCCATTTTACAGTCTTCAGCACAAGCTGTTTTTTCGGCTTCTGTTTTATCTGCACAACATGCTTTTTTACAATCTTTATCGCAAGCTTTTTTGTCAGCAGCATCTGGTGTAGCTTCAGAATCAAAACTATCAACAGTTTTCATATCTTTTACAGAATATACATCACCAGCTTTCTTTACAACTTCTTCTAAAGACATAGCATTAACTTTAGCCTCATCGTATTCTACCATTGCTAAACGTGTATCAAAATCAACTTTAGCCGATTTTACACCGTCCATTTTAGCCATTTTCTTTTCAATGGTTTTGGCGCATCCCATGGCGCATGTCATACCTTCAATGGTAAATTCTGCTTTTGCGTATGTCGCATTTGGATCTAATTCGGCCACAGCTACTTCGGTAGTTTCTGTTTCAACCGTTACCACTTCTGGTGCTGTTTCATTTTTACAACTTGCAAATACTAAAGCTAGTACAACAAGTGTCACTATATTTTTTAACGTTTTCATTTTAATTGTAATTAAGTTCATTACAAAATTACTAAATATTGCCATTTATTGCATTTAAAATTGGAATTTTGTGCCTTGAACCGTTTTTGTATGAAGCAAATTAGTAGTAAGTGGTTATATTTAGTCGTGCTTTCCGTGATTTGGGGTACATCATTTATTCTCATTAAAAAATCACTTTTAGGACTTACACCGTATCAATTAGGTGCTGTTAGAACCATAATTACAGGAATTTTCTTGCTTGCTGTAGGTTTTAATAAGCTTAAAACCATTGATAAACGCCAATGGAAATGGATTGGTGCATCGGGTTTTTTAGGATCTTTTTTCCCCGCTTTTCTATTCGCAATTGCAGAAACTGAAATTGATAGTGCTGTAGCATCTATTTTAAATTCATTGGTGCCATTGAATACTATTTTATTAGGGTTTGCTGTTTTTAAAATAGCATCAACCAAGCGTCAAATTTTAGGTGTGATAATTGGGTTTGTTGGAACGGCTATCCTTATTTTAAAAGGTGCCGAGCTAAATCCGGAACAAAACTATTTATATGCTGGTTTTGTTATAATTTCAACAGTAATGTATGCGGCTAATGTGAATATTATTAAACGCTATTTACAAGATGTGAAACCCTTAGCTATTGCAGCCGGAAATTATGCGGTTATTACTATTCCTGCTTTAATAACTTTATTTTTTGCAGATTTTTTCACCACGGAAACTTTATCCAATCCAAATTTAAAAATGGCATTGGTTTATGTCATCATTTTATCCTTTTTTGGGACGGCTTTGGCAAAAGTGCTATTTAATAAACTGGTTCAAATGTCTACGCCAGTTTTTGCGTCTTCAGTCACTTATTTGATGCCTATTATTGCATTGGTTTGGGGTGTTTTGGATGGTGAAGGCTTTAGTTTATGGCAAGGTTTAGGTTCGCTTATTGTTTTACTAGGTGTGTATTTATCTCATAAGCGAAAAAAATAAAAGCCCGAAGTGTCCTCCAGGCTTTTAAAATATAATGTTTAATGTTTAATTATTCGAAATCGGCATCTGAAACATCTTCATTTACTTTAATTTCTGATACAATAAAGTCAATTGTTCTTGGACCCATTGTTTGCGAAATTTTAAAAGGAAATTTAACACCTGACACATCTTTATAGTTACTAAAGAAAGTGGCAGATTGGCCCATTTCTGAAGCCTCTATTTCTTTGATTTTTAAGCCAGTTTCAACACTGTAATACACTGAAGTTTTTTCGTCAACTTTAATTTTATAGGCATTTTCACCTTCTATTTTTTCAATTTTCTCTAAAGTAACACCACCATTAAGATAGTTTACTTCAGGGAATGGAGACGACTCGACCTGGGCTTCTTTAACTTCGGCTTCCGTCATATCTTTACGTTGACCTTGCGCAAACGAATAACCAGCTGTACCATCTAAAACTTGTTTTTGCGTTTGCCCCATAACGCTTATTTGTTGTAATGATTGGTTCTTTATGGTTTTCTTCATTTCTAAATTAATTACCACACCTGGTTGTAATTCTGCTTCAGCTGTAATGTAAACCGAGTTAACCTTATCTAAATTTGCTTTGCCACCAATAGCGTCAATATAGGCGTTAAGCACTTTATTGGCATTCATGTCCGCAGGCATTTCGATTTCGTATTCTGGTTTTTCAGTTAAATCCGCATACTTATCATAATAGCGAATTGGTAATCCTACTTTTTCAAGGTTTTCAAGAACTTCACTTCCGTTTCCAACGACAATAACACGCGCATTTTCAGGTCGCATATATTTTTTAGCTGCTGTTTGTACATCTTCAATAGTTACATCGTTTATCTTTTGAAGATACGTTTCGTAAAAATCTTTTGGTAAGTTGTTTAACTTAATATTCAAGGCATAACTTGCAATAGTTTCTGGACGTTCAAGAGCCATTACAAAGTTTCCAGTGTATTTAGCTTTTACGTTACGCAATACCTCTGCATCTACAGGTTCATTATTAATACGTTTAATTTCTTTAAGCGTTTCCACAACGGCACTATCTGTAACTGTATTTCTAACTTTGGCAGTTGTACTAAAACGAGACATGCCATAGCGATTAGCACCTAATCTGGAGTACGAACCATAGGTGTAACCGTGCTTTTCACGAAGGTTTAAAAATAAATAACCTTCGCCACCACCACCAAGTATTTCATTTGCAATTAAGGCCGAGAAATAATCAGGGTCACTCATTTTTAATGAAACATTGTTGGTAACAGAAATATTAGACTGTGTTGCACCAGGAACATCAATAAAATTGATTTGAGGAACTGGTAAGCTTTCTGCTGTTTTTGGAATTGTAGTGGATACACTAGCATCTGTTTCCCAATCTTTAAAGTATTTCTTTACTTGTTTCTCAACGGTTCTAAAATCAACATCACCAATAACAACTAAATAGGCGTTGTCAGGATTCATGTATTGTTGGTAATAGGCTTTAATATTATCAAACGTAATATTTTTAATTGTTTCTTCGGTTGTAAACTCGCCATAAGGATGTAGTTTTCCGTAAGATAATGCACTACCAACACGACCTGCAATAGCATCCGGGTTTTTATCGCTATTTTTTAAGTTTTCAATCAGCTTTGTTTTTTCCGCTTCAAACTCTTCTTCGGTTAATAATGGATTAATAACAGCATCTGCCATTAATTCCATAATACGTTCTGAATATTGCGTTAATGAACTAGCAAAACCGCTTCCAAAACCTAAATTAAGACTAGCACCTAAAAAATCAATTTCTTCATTAAAGGCATCCTTTGGAATGGATGTTGTTCCATTTCCTAACATAGAGCCTAATACGCTAGTTACACCAGCAATATCACCTTCAAAAATGGGGCTGTTATCTATTCGTAATGAATAGGAAACACGTGGTAATTTATGGTTTTCAACAACTAAAACTTTTAAGCCGTTTTTCAATTCAAATTCGCCAGGTTCCTCTAAAGTAATTTTTGGAGCTGGTCCAGCTTTTGGTTGTTTAGATCGGTCTATTTGAGCTGAAACGCTTAGAGCGATAAAGAACAGGACAACAAAAGCAGATAGTTTCATTTTTATAGTATATGTATTCATCTTATTGATCGTCTTTTTTTGGTAAGTAATCTATTTCTACGCGTTGGTTTGGATTTAAGTACTTTTTAGCAACGTTTTGGATGTCTTCTCTAGTAATAGAACGGTAAATATCTATTTCATTATTAATTAAGTTTACATCACCATATAATAAATAATAAGTAGCTAATGAATTAGCAATTCCAGAAATACTAGAGTTAGAATTTACAAACTGATTTTCAAACTGATTTTGAAGTTTTTGATAATCGCGTTCTGAAATTAATTCATTTTGAATTTTTACAATTTCCTCATCCATTTCCGATAATAAAGTTTGAATAGTTACTTGGTCACCTAATGGTAAAGCGAATAACGCAAAAATATTATAGTCAACTTGAGGAAGGTTTATGGCTTGAACAGTTAATGCTTGTTTTTGCTCATCTACTAATTTTTTATATAATACCGAACTCTTACCACCACTTAAATATGACGAAATCATATCCAATACACGTGCGTCTTTAGTAGCCATTCCTGGGCCTCTATACGCTGCAATAATTGCTGGTGTTTGAATGTTCTTGTCGTATGTAGTAGCTTTAACAGTTTCAGTAATTGGTGCTTCAGTCGGGAAGTTACGTACAACGTCTGGACCTTTTTTTACGGCTCCAAAATAATCTTTTACTAATCCTTTGGTTTTGGCAATATCAATATCTCCAGCAACAACTAAAACGGCATTATTAGGAACGTAATATTTATCAAAAAACGCCATAAACTCTTCAAGAGTAGCTGCATCTAAATGGGCCATCTCGCCAATATTGGAATCTTTGTATGGATGTAACACAAATAAGTTTTCGCCAATAGTATTTAAAATTTGTCCGTAAGGTCTGTTGTCAAAACTTTGACGTCTTTCTTCCTTTACAACCTCATTTTGTGTGTCCACACCAACTTGATCAATAACAGGGTGTAGCATACGTTCAGATTCTAACCATAGGCCCAATTCTAATTTGTTAGAAGGAAATATTTCATAATAATAGGTTCTGTCTTGTGATGTATTGGCATTAAACGTTCCACCATTAGCTGGAATAATTTTCATGAATTCACCACGACCAATATTTTCAGAGCCTTCAAATAATAAATGCTCAAAAAAGTGAGCAAATCCAGTACGGCTTCTGTCTCCATCTTTTCCGCCTACGTCATACATCACCGAAGTAGAAACTACAGGTGCGGTATTGTCTTGATGCAGAATAACGTGTAATCCATTATCTAAATCAAATTCTTCAAATTTCACTTCTTGTGCAACACTAGTAATAATGGCTAGCAAACATGCAGAAAAAGTTAATAATCCTTTTTTCATGTGTTTTTGTTTTTGTTAAATGACATGTAATATGTCTGTTATGTATTCAATATGTTACAATGTTTCAAAAATAAGAAATACTTATTGCTTTTATAACCTTAGATAAAAAAACATAAACAAATTATTATTTGCCATAAATTTTCACGAAATTTAAGAACCGAAAAAATATTGATATATGAAAAACGTAATCTTACCAGTAAGGTTTGGCCTTATTACCAGTGCTGTATTAATTGCTTACTTTTTAATTCTAGCACTAATAGATAAACATACAAATCCGGTTTTTAGTTTTTTAAATGCGGTTATTACGGCTTTCGGGATTTTTGAAACCGTTCGTTATTATAAACTGGAGCAAGGCGATAAATTCACATACTCTAATGGCTTTGTAGCAGGTTTAATAACAGGTTTTGTTGCTACTGTTGTTTTTACATTTTTCTTTTTACTTTACATAACCGAAATTAATAGCGATTTTGTATCACAAGTTTTGTCTTTTATAGACTTTGGCGCGCCAGTTAGTGTTGGTGTTATGACCTTTGTTGTTGGCATAATGGGTGTGGCCACAACCGTAATTTCGGCATTTACGGTGATGCAGTATTTCAAAAAAAGCTGGAATATTTCGTAATTTAAACAAAACGTTTGTAGTTTAATTATTTAGCAGTATATTTGCATCCGCTTTCCGTGAGGTTAGCAGATTAATAAACTAATTTAATAAAAACGTTACGCTATGTACGCAATTGTAGAGATAGCAGGGCATCAATTTAAAGTTGAAAAAGACCAAAGAGTTTTTGTTAATCGTTTAGCAACAGAAGAAGGTAAGGAAGTTTCTTTCGATAACGTTCTTTTAATTGCAGATGGTGACAATATAACTGTAGGCGCCCCAGCTATAACCGGAGCTCTAGTAGGAGCAAAAGTATTAAAGCACCTTAAAGGTGATAAAGTTATTGTTTTCAAAAAGAAAAGACGTAAAGGTTACCGTGTAAAAAACGGACACAGACAATCTTTAACGGAAATCGTAATTGAGAGCATTGCAGCGTCGGGAGGCAAAAAAGCTGAAAAAACCGAAAAAGCAAAACCAGCTAAAGCAGAGAAAACAGTGAAAGCTGAAAAAGCTGCACCAGCTAAAAAGGAAGAGGCTACAAAAGCAGCTCCTAAAAAATCAACTGCTAAAGCAGACGATTTAAAGAAAATTGAAGGTGCTGGACCAAAAGCTGCTGAAGCTTTGGTAAATGCAGGATTTGAAACTTTTGCTAAAATTGCAAAGGCAACCCCTGAAGCATTAAGCACTGTGTTAACAGATGCAAGTTCAAGATTAGCTCACATTGTGACTGACACTTGGCCAAAACAAGCGGCTTTAGCTGCTGAAGGTAAGTGGGATGAACTTAAAGAATTACAAGACAGATTAGACGGCGGAATTGAGAAATAATTTCGTTATTATTAATAAAATAAAACCTTAAGACAATGGCTCATAAAAAAGGAGTTGGTAGTTCGAAGAATGGTAGAGAATCAGAATCAAAACGTTTAGGCGTTAAGATTTTTGGTGGACAAGCTGCTGTTGCTGGAAATATCATCGTAAGACAAAGAGGTAATACACATCACCCAGGTGAAAATGTGTATGGTGGAAAAGACCACACGTTACACGCTAAAGTGGACGGACTTGTTAAATTTACAAAGAAAAAAGACAACAAATCTTATGTTTCTATTGAACCTTTCGAGGCTTAATTAAACAATTTCTTTAAAACATATAAAACCTTTTCTGGAAACAGAAAGGGTTTTTGTTTTTTAACAATGTATTTAATTTAGGATTATTTTAGAATATCACGTATAATCTTCACATGATGATTGGTATGTAATTCTAAAAATCGATAAATTCTTTTTTTGTTTACGTCCCCAAAAAGCGGATGCTTAAAAAAGGCGTTTTTATCTAAATCAGGAATGATGTCAATATTTGTTCGTGCTTCTTGCAATTGTTTTATAAGGTCTTTTTGTGAAATAGTTTCAGGTGGTTTAACGTTTTTTGGTGCCTTTGCCTTTCCTCTCGGGAAAAACCCTAATGTAAAAAAAAGCTTTCCTAAAAAGCTGAAATCATTTTTATATAAAGCCGGATCTGATGATTGTAATGTTAAAACAACTTGATTAATTACTTTGCAGCTATGGTCTATGTGCCAGCCAACAGTTGCTTTTGAAATTTTTGGATTAGCAACGTCATGCTGATTTATGTGGTTTTCTAACTTGTTTATTAATTCATATAGTTTTTTTGAGCTCATGGATATAGTGTTTTACAAAACGAAGTTACGTATTTAAAAGCTATGGTTTAGTTGCTTTTTGCGATAAGGATTACTCTTGCATTTTTACTTTAATAAATAAGAAATCGTGAATGCTATGCATTTGTAACGGCATCCTATTTTGAGGTACGATAAAAAGATACAGTGGAAGGCGTGGTGCTACGTAGCTTTTAGCGAAGTGGCAATTGCCCAAAAAAAATCCCAAACATGCCTGCTTGGGATTTTATATAATATCTAAAAGCGAAGCGGTCTATGTTCTAGAGTCGCAAGCGGTCTTTTTCTAGTATCTGTAGTATTCTGGCTTATAAGGACCTTCAACAGCTACACCAATATACTTGGCTTGATCGTCTTTAAGTTCGGTAAGCTCTACACCAATTTTTTCAAGGTGCAATTTAGCTACTTTCTCATCTAAATGTTTTGGTAGCATATATACCTCGTTTTTATAAGCGTCTTTATTTGTCCACAATTCAATTTGTGCTAGAGTCTGGTTTGTAAATGAGTTACTCATTACAAAACTTGGATGACCAGTTGCACAACCTAAATTTACCAAGCGTCCTTGTGCTAAAATAATAACGTCCTTTCCGTTTACGGTATATTTATCAACTTGTGGCTTAATAACATCTTTGGTATGACCGTGGTTTTTGTTTAACCAAGCCATATCAATTTCGTTATCAAAATGTCCGATGTTACAAACTATTGTTTTGTCTTTCATGGCTTCAAAATGTTCACCACGAACAATATCTTTATTTCCTGTAGTGGTAATAACAATATCGGCATTTCCAACAACAGTTTCTAATTTCTTAACTTCAAAACCATCCATAGCAGCTTGAAGCGCACAAATAGGATCGATTTCTGTAACGGTTACAATACTTCCAGCACCTTTAAAAGAGGCAGCGGTACCTTTACCAACATCGCCATAACCACATACCACTACGCGCTTTCCAGCTAACATAATATCTGTTGCACGACGTACAGCATCTACAGCACTTTCTTTACAGCCATATTTATTATCGAATTTCGATTTTGTAACCGAATCATTTACATTTATAGCTGGCATGGGTAATGTTCCAGCTTTTACACGTTCGTATAAACGGTGTACACCTGTAGTTGTTTCTTCTGAAAGGCCATTAATGCCCGCAGCCAATTCTGGGTACCTGTCTAAAACCATATTAGTTAAATCGCCACCATCATCTAAAATCATATTTAGTGGTTTTCTGTCTTCACCAAAAAACAAGGTTTGTTCAATACACCAATCAAATTCTTCTTCGGTCATATCTTTCCAGGCGTAAACAGCCGTTCCTGCTGCTGCAATAGCTGCTGCTGCCTGATCTTGGGTAGAGAAAATATTACATGAACTCCATGTAACTTCAGCGCCTAAAGCTTGTAATGTTTCTATTAAAACTGCTGTTTGGATCGTCATGTGCAGACAACCTGCAATACGTGCACCTTTAAGTGGTTGTTCATTTTTGTATTCTTCACGTAGACTCATTAATCCTGGCATTTCTGCTTCAGCTAAATCCATTTCTTTTCTTCCCCAAGCCGCAAGCGACATATCTTTTACCTTATTTGGTACGTAAGCAACTGTTTTTGTAGTCATAGTATTTTTTTCTTAATGTTTTTATAGCCTAACAACTTTGGCAAAAGGACTTAAAATAGTTAAATTCGCTTGTCACATTTACTAAAGCTGCTTTAGGCAGTGCAAAGATAACTAATAACTTTTAGAATATTAAATGCCGCTTTATAAAACCCTTATTCCCAACTCACAAACTACTGTTAAAATCTGGAAGATAGAAGAATCTTATGACGATTTAATTCAGCCAATTACCTTAAAACCCGAAAGTTTAAGCCGCGTTTTAAGTATGAAAAGTGAGCTGCACCAACGTGGTTTTTTAAGTGTTAGACATTTGCTTGCCGAATTTGGTTATACCGATACCGATTTGTATTACGATGAAAATGGTAAGCCGCATTTAAAGGACGGGAAATATATTTCTATTACGCATTCCTTTACATTTTCTGGAGTGGTGGTTAGTGATCATTTAGTAGGCATTGATATTGAAAAGCAACGTGACAAAATTGGTGTTATTGCTCATAAATTTATGGATTATGAAAGTCAATATTTACAAAAAGATGCCGAAGATTATATTCGGAAACTAACCGTTATTTGGTGTATTAAAGAATCCCTTTATAAATTGTTTGCTACTCCTGGGTTGAGTTTTTTACAGCATACACTGGTAATTCCTTTTGAAATATTAGATTCCGAAACACGCGCTTGGATAGATTATGATAACAGTAAACATAGTTTCGATACTACTTTTTTAGAATTTGAAGGTTTTACCTGTGCTTTTGCCTTACCAATTAAGTAATGAAGACTATTTATAATCACATTTTACAAGCTACATCTAAAGGTGAAAAATTATTAGCCGTTTTAATCGATCCTGATAAAATGGATTTAAATACCGTTGCTAAATTTATAGAAAAGGTAAATGCGTCTCGAGCCACACATATTTTTGTTGGTGGAAGTGTGGTTGCAGCGCAATTAACAGAAGCTTTGGTAATAGAAATTAAAAAACACACCCAATTACCTCTTTTATTATTCCCTGGTGATGTAGGACAAATAACAAATCAAGCCGATGCACTCTTATTTTTATCACTGATTTCAGGTAGAAATCCAGACTATTTAATTGGTAAGCATGTTCAAGCCATTTCGAAATTGAAAAATTCAAATTTAGAAATTATTTCAACCGGTTATATCTTAATTGAAAATGGCAAACAAACAGCCGTACAACGTGTAACCAATACAGCACCATTACAAAATAATAACATCCAATTAATAGCAGATACAGCCACAGCTGGCGAATTACTTGGAATGAAACTTATATATTTGGAAGCTGGGAGTGGTGCATTGCAACCGGTATCCAAGAAGATAATTGAAAAAGTAAAAACCAATATTAGCATTCCCTTAATTGTGGGCGGCGGAATTCGAAATTTAAAACAATTAAAACAAGCCTACCAAGCTGGAGCCGATTTAGTAGTTATAGGAACGGCTTTTGAAGATGATGAGTCTTTTTTTGAAGAACTTCAAGATTGTTAATGTTGCCTCAAGCGGGTTGTAAGGTTTTAAATTTAAAATAAGTACAAACATTAAAAAGATTACCGCTTTCGCGGCAAATAAACATGAAAATATCCGTAGAATTAACCTTAACACCGTTGCATGATGACTATGAACCAGCCATCATTCATTTTATAAAAAAATTACGAGCATCTCATTTAAAAGTCCTTGAAAACCCATTAAGCACGCAGGTTTATGGCGATTATGATGCGGTTATGAAACTTTTAACCGTTGAAATAAAAGAAGCTTTTGAATTAATTGAACGCGGTTTGCTACACATGAAAATAGTCAAATCAGATAGACAAGATTATGAGCCTCATTTTTGATTACCTGTTTGGTCAGTACAGTGATTATGATACTCTAGATATTGTACTTGAGATTATTGCGATTGTTTTTGGGTTTCTATCCGTTTGGTATTCTAAACAGAACCATATTTTTGTGTTTCCAACCGGTATTATTAGCACAAGTATCTTTGTGTATTTATTGTTTAAATGGGCACTATTAGGCGATATGATTATTAACGCCTACTATTTTATAATGAGTATTTATGGTTGGTATATTTGGACACGTAAAATAAATGATACGCATGAAACACCAATTACATCATGGAATAAAAGGGATAAACAGACTTCAATTGGAATTGCCGTTGCAGCGGTAATTTGTGTTGCTGTTATTTATCAAATTTTTAATAAATGGAGTAGTTGGGTGTCGTATGTTGATATTCTTACAACTGCCATATTTTTTGCCGGAATGTATCTCATGGCAAAACGAAAAGTTGAAAATTGGATTTTCTGGATTGTAGGTGATCTTATTTCAGTCCCCTTATATTTTTACAAAGGATTTACCTTTACAAGTTTACAGTATTTAGGTTTTACAGTATTAGCAATTTATGGTTATTTAGCATGGAAGAAACACTTAAACAAGACGAGAGTCATTGCATAAAAATTGTCCTGTTTGGTCCTGAGTCAACAGGAAAAACCATTCTTGCTAAAAAATTGGCGACTCATTTTAATACACTTTGGGTTCCAGAATTTTCTAGGATTTATGCTGAAAATAAAGCAAAATTACATGAGGTATTAACCCAAGATGATGTATTGCCCATTGCGGAAGGCCAAATGGCTTTAGAAAACAAATTGACTAAGCAAGCAGATAAATTACTAATTTGTGATACCGACTTGTTAGAAACAAAAGTATATAGTGAATCTTACTATCAGGACTTTACTTCAGAGCGCTTAAATAAATTTGCCACAGAAAATTACTATAATCTTTATTTTTTAACTAATATTGATCTGCCATGGGAGCCCGATGGCATTCGCGATAAACCGCATGAAAGAGAAACGATGTTTCAAGCGTTTCAAAAGGCGTTAGAAATTCATCAAAAGCCCTATATTTTATTAAGTGGAAATCTAACAAATCGTTTTGAAGTTGCCGTAAAGCATATTAATGAATTATTAAAAAGTAAGATATGACTTTTTCTGAAAAGGACATAAAACAAATAGAGTCAAAGGGTTTAACTGTGGAAGGTGTCAACAAACAGCTTGAAACCTTCGTTTCCGGTTTGCCATTTTCACATTTGGTGGCAGCCGCAACAGTTGGAGATGGTATTTTACGCCTAAATAATTCGGAAGTTGAAAACCTTGTGGCATTTTTTGATGAAAATAAAGACCAATTTGATATTGTAAAATTTGTTCCCGCATCAGGAGCAGCAACTCGAATGTTTAAATTTCTGTTTCAGTTTTTGGAAGAATATGATCCAGCTGAACAAACTATTAATTCGTATTTGAATACGCGTGATGATAAAAGTTTACATATTTTCTTTGTTGGTTTAGAAAAATTTCCATTCTATTTTGAAGTCTTGGAGTTGTTAAATAAAACCTATCCAAACTACGCCGATTTAGATGTTAGTTACCGCTCGCAATTATTTGTAAAAGCTATGTTAGACGAGGACGGTTTAAATTATGGCAATTCACCAAAAGGATTATTACCGTTTCACGAATATAAAAACCAAATTATTTCTACAGCTTTTGAGGAACATTTATTTGAATCTGCATTGTATGCGTGTTGCAATAAGCAAGCAAAATTGCATTTTACCATTTCAGAAAGTCATAAGGATAAATTTAGTAATGAGTTTTCAAGAATAGAAGATAAAGTAGAACGTAAAACCAATTCTCAATTCGATATTTCATTCTCGTATCAAAAAGAATCAACCGATACAATTGCTGTTACACCTAAAGATGAGCCTTTCAGATTAGAGAACGGCGATTTGTTATTTCGTCCATCAGGACATGGTGCGTTAATTGAAAATTTAAACGATTTGAATGCCGATATTATCTTTATTAAAAACATTGATAATGTGGTTGTTTATAAGTATAAAAATGAAGTAGCCAAGAATAAAAAGATATTGGCTGGGATTCTGATGGAAATTCAACAGCAGGCATTTCAGTATTTAAAATTAATTGATAAAGGCGAATTGTCCCACGAAACAATCATTGAAATCGCACGGTTTTTAACAAAAAAAATGCAGGTAAAAATTTCTACTGAATTTGAAAAATATGCAGAAAAGTTTCAAATAGAATATCTTCAGAGTAAATTAAACCGACCAATTCGTGTTTGTGGTATGGTTAAAAATGAAGGTGAACCTGGAGGTGGGCCCTTTTGGGTTAAAGATGAAAGTGGAACTATTTCACTTCAAATTGTAGAGTCGGCTCAAATAAATCAAAAGAATAAACATCAAAAAAGTATTTTAAAAAATGCCACACATTTTAATCCTGTCGATTTGGTTTGTGGTGTTAAAGATTACAAAGGAAATAAATTTGATCTCACCCAGTTTATAGATCATAGAGCCGCTTTTATTACCAAAAAAACACGATTAGGAAAGGATTTAAAAGCTTTGGAGTTGCCAGGTTTATGGAATGGAAGCATGGCCAATTGGAACACCATTTTTGTTGAAGTGCCACTCATTACCTTCAATCCAGTTAAAACAGTAAACGATTTATTAAAGTCACCACATCAGCTAAAATAATATGTTTGATGCAGCATTTCTTATAACGGAATTATCATTTAAAGCGATTAGAAGTTCGGGTGCTGGTGGTCAGCATGTAAACAAAACATCCTCTAAAGTGGTATTGAGTTGGGATTTGCCAAATTCACAAGTATTTTCAGAAAACCAAAAAGCCCGTCTTCTTAAAAAGTTAGATAATCGGTTAACAACGGAAGGAATATTAATACTATCTAGTGACGATAGCCGCAGTCAACATAAAAATAAGGACTTGGTTATTAAACGCTTTTTAGAGTTAATAAAGCAAGGGTTGATTGTGCCAAAAAAGCGCAGACCAACCAAGGTTCCAAGAGCAGTGAAACTCAAACGTCTTTCCAACAAGAAAAAACAAGCTGATAAAAAGGCAAATAGGAAACCACCGGAAGTTTAAATTAATAATTTCTCATTATTACTTGCTAATTATACATTGTTAACTACCTTTGCAGCGTTCTCATAAAGGGGTGCCCAATAACGGCTGAGATCATACCCATTGAACCTAGAACAGGTAATGCTGTTTAGGAAAATAACAACAATTTTGTAATGTTGTGCGTGATTGCGCATGGCAACAAAAAAACTAATTTTTAATCAGAATAATTACCTCTTTTTATTCGCTAAATTTATTTTTATCGGATGAAATTTTTATTCAACAACGCGTCAGTTTTTCGCTGGCATCATTTTCAAAAAGCAAGTGTGCTTTCCATTTTTTTAACGACTTCTCTTGGTGTTTTTTCACAAGAAAAACCGCAGGATTCCACAAAACTAGAAACACTTGATGAAGTTTTAGTGCGCTCGGTTCGTGTAAAAGCGGACTCGCCAATTACACATTCCAATCTTTCTAAGGAAGCTATTGAAAAGCGGAATCTGGGGCAGGATATTCCCATTCTATTAAACTTTCTACCGTCTGTGGTTACCACTTCAGATGCAGGAGCAGGCGTTGGTTATACAGGCATTCGCGTGCGTGGTATTAATGCGCAATCTACAAACGTAACTATTAATGGAATCCCGTATAATGATGCTGAATCATTAGGAACCTTTTGGGTGAATTTAAACGATTTCGCCTCATCGGTTGAGAGTTTACAATTGCAACGTGGTGTAGGAACATCCACAAATGGATCTGGTGCTTTTGGTGCCAGTGTTAATGTGCTAACAGACGCCGTTTCCCAAGAAGCTTATGGGGAATTTGCCAATTCTTTCGGTAGTTTTAATACCCGAAAACACACCTTGAAATTTAGCACAGGCTTGCTGAATGACCATATAGAATTTGCGGGACGTCTATCAAATATTAAATCGGATGGTTATATAGATCGTGCGACTTCTAATTTGAAATCTTATTTCCTTCAAGGATCTTATAAATCGACAAATACTTTAATAAAAGCCATAACATTTTCGGGTAAGGAAATAACCTATCAGTCTTGGAATGGTTTGGAGGATAAAGACAAATTGGACAATGATCGAACCTATAATACAGCTGGTGAGTATACCGATGAAAATGGCAACACCCAGTTTTACGAAAATGAAGTAGATAATTATCAACAGGACCATTATCAACTGCATTGGAATCAGCGTATTGATAATAATTGGTCCACCAATATGGCTTTGAATTATACGGCTGGACGAGGTTATTTCGAGCAATATAAAGAAGATGCCGAGTTTGCCGATTATGGTTTAAATGAGATTATAATTGTAACAGATACGATTTCGGAAACGGATTTGGTAAGACGACGTTGGTTGGATAATGATTTCTTTGTAGTAAATGCGAATGCGAACTATAAAAATAATCAGTTAGATGTGCTTTTTGGAGGCTCATACAGTTATTATGATGGTGGCCATTTTGGTGAAATTATTTGGGCGCAATTTGCCAGTAATAGCATGAATACGGATCGTTATTATGATAATAAAGGTTTAAAAACAGATATCAATTTCTTCGGAAAAGGTACTTTTAAACTAAATGATAAAATCAGTTTGTTTGCCGATTTACAAATGCGTTTGGTGGATTATGAGGTGAATGGAATTGATTCGGATCGAAATGTTTTTAATGTCGATGAAAATTACGCCTTTTTTAATCCTAAAGCGGGAATTAACTATAATTTGAATGCAGAAAACAGTATGTATTTCTCATATGCTCGGGCAAATCGTGAACCAAGTCGTGATGATTTTGAAAACAACGCAGACGTAAAACCAGAACAATTAAATGATTTTGAATTAGGTTGGCGACATAATAATGAAAAGTTCCGGTTTAATGTAAATGCCTATTACATGTTATATAACGAGCAATTAGTTTTAACAGGAAATATTGATCAGTCTGGAAACCCAATTCGTACCAATAGCGGTGATAGTCACCGATTGGGGTTAGAGGTGGAAGCAGCCCTTCAAATAGCAGAAAAATGGCGATTACAGCCAAGTGTAACATGGAGTTCCAATAAAAACAAGGAAACGATTACAGAGTTTGACGGTAGTTTGGTAAATTTTGGTAAAACGGATATTTCCTTTTCACCAGAATGGATTGCTTCTAATGCCTTAACATTTCAACCGATTACTAATTTACAGTTAACACTTTTAAGTAAGTATGTTGGCGAGCAATTTATGAGTAATACCGAGGCTGCAGCCTCCAAATTAGATAGTTATTTTGTAAATGATTTTAGTGTTAATTACGAAATGTCTTTCCGAAGAGATGAAAACACTAAACCATTTTTAAAGTCAATTTTGTTTTCAGGATTGGTTAACAACCTATTTAATGTTAAGTATGCATCTAATGGCTACTATTACACATTTGATGATGATTACTCAAATCCACCACAAGTGTCAACTATAGAAGGTGCTGGTTTTTATCCACAAGCAACTACTAATTTTTTATTGGGAATGACTTTGAAGTTTTAAGAAGATTATGTGTGTAAAATAATCTCATAAATTAAAAAACTGCCTAAAAACAAATTATCGTTTTTAGGCAGTTTGCGTTTAGAGGGTGTTTTTACGGGAAAACCGTAACGGGTTTTGCAACTTTTCGATGAACTGCACAAATTTGTTAAAAATTGCTGCTCAAACTGTTTTTTTTTTTTTTTATGTTTGATTTATCTGAATACAAATTGAGTTATTTAAGAAGTCTCTCAATGCGTTTTTTAGGTAACTTGTTGCAACATAACTAGCGCTAGTTTTTATTTTTATCCTTTAGATAGGTTGAAAAGACTTCTTGACAAAAGGCTTCTAAAATTTAGACTTCTTAAACAATCTTTTGTTTAACCGACTAGTGATATAAACTAGTCTAAAATTTAAATTTTATGAAAATTTTAAGAAATCAATTTATAGTGCTTTTTTCATCTTTACTGATCTTTTTTACATCCTGTAATCAATATGATTCATTAAACGCTGATAAATTAGATTCTTCCGCTTACAAAACAGCGAAAATTCAATTAGAGGGTTATAATAGTGTTAATAACCAAGAGAACAAATCCAATAAAGAGATTATTGAACTGAATAAAAATTTGATGCAGTATCTTCAAGAGCAAAATAATACAAATTATGAGTTTTCGGATACGATTTATTCATTAAATAATGAAAAGGCAGAAGTGAATTTTAATCATGCCATAAACTCGGGTTTTTTAGAACAATCTGATTTAATTAAATTTGATGTTTTAGTTTCTGATATTGAGAATTTTGGCTTTCCAGCAGCAATTCTTAATTTTGAAACCAAAATTAAGAAAGAAAATTTAACGACAGCGAAATCAGAAAAATACGATCTATTAATCCAAGGTCTGAAATTAACTTATGAAATTAATGATGATTTATTAAGATTAAGTTCCACTTGTGATTGGATTGTGGTTTAGCTACTGTGGGTTTTGTAGCGGCATTTGTTGGTTTGGTAACATTGGAGATTGGATCAGCTGGTTTAGCTACCGCGTTTGTTGTAATTGGTTATGTTGCTGCTTCAGCCGCTTTGGTTCACAGTTGCGAAGATTGTTTTTAATTAAAAATATGAATTATGATAAAATTAAATAAAAAAGTAACATTTATTCTATTTGCTATTTGTCTTTTTATAATAGGTTATGAAATTTATTATCTAATTGAAAATGGCTTTGGAACAACTAATGATTTAATCTTTCGTTTATTATTAATATTATCTTTGATAATATCGTCTTATTATTTTGGAAGATTATTATATGCTAAAAAGCATAATATAAAATAGTAATTATATTTAAAAGCGATCAATTTTGTTTCTGAACTCAAAGCTTGGTCGCTTTTTTCTAATTATTATAAACCCGAATAATATTCCCAGATTTTTCAACAAAATAGCGTTTTAAACCGTATTGTCCTGTTGTGCCTTCTTGTTGTTGACCCGTTAAAATATCATAAGCGTTTGCATCATCGCAACTGCATGTTGCAATAACGCCTGTAACGGTTAATTTCGAACAATCGCGAATGGCGTGATTTGGGTCAGATAATTCAAAAGCATTATAATTATTTCCACCTGCATAAAAAACCACCACACCATTAATGCCGTAATTATTGTTTAATATCACATAATTGTTTGGGAATTCCATATCGCTATACTGCGGTAAATTGGTGTTTATTAAATTACCAGTGTCAAATGTGTAGTTAGGTAAAAATTCATTTTGGCGCACGTTATCATCATCATTTTTATTACAAGACGTAAAAACCACAAACGCAAAAACAAGCAAAAACAGATATTTCATAACCAATTATATTTTCAGGGCAATTTACAACAAAAACCCAAACGTATTAAAAATTTCGTATATTTAGCTAACTTGCATTTTGCTACTCAAAACGATTAAAAGTAAGCTACTTATCATAGTAATAACAATAAGTAAACTTACAGGTATCAAAAAAATTGTGTAGCTTTGTATATATATCTCGTGCAAGCGGGATTTTTTTATGCTGAACAGATTTGGCGCTCGTTGTCCATTTGTTTTCAGCATCTTTTATTATTATAAAACATGAAATTATGAGTAAAGTATCTTATTATACACCGGAAGGATTAAAGCGTTTACGTGAAGAGTTACGCCAATTAAAAGATGTAGAGCGTTCAAAAGCATCGCAAGCCATTGCTGAAGCGCGAGACAAAGGTGATTTAAGTGAAAATGCCGAGTACGATGCAGCCAAAGAAGCACAAGGTATGTTGGAGATGAAAATATCCAAATTAGAAAGTGCCTTGGCAGGCGCTAGAGTTATTGATGAATCGCAATTGGATAACACCAAAGTATTGGTGCTTTCTAAAGTCAAAATAAAAAATCAGACTAACGGAATGGAAATGACCTATACCTTGGTTGCTGATGGTGAAGCCGATTTAGCTTCCGGAAAGTTATCTGTTAACTCACCAATTGGAAAAGGCCTTTTAGGAAAATCCGTTGGCGAAGTAGCCGAAGTACAAGTGCCAAATGGTGTTATGAAGTTTGATATTTTAGAAATTTCTAGATAACAAATTCAAAGGCCTATATTGGTAGATAGAAAAAGGTAAACACGAAATTATTCTTGAAAAGATTCCCTTAAAGCGGGAATCTTTTTATATTTACAGGTATACTAATAGCAAACTATGGCAACCCTATTCACAAAAATAATTAATGGCGACGTTCCGTGTTATAAAATTGCGGAAACTGACGATTATTTCGCCTTTTTGGACATTAACCCAAATGCAGAAGGACACACACTATGTATCCCAAAGCAGGAAGTGGATAAGTTGTTTGATTTAGATGAAGTTACCTATCATGGTTTATTGGAGTTTTCCAGACAAATTGCATTAGCAATTGAAAAAGCTGTGCCTTGTAAACGTGTTGGTTTAACGGTTATTGGTTTGGAAGTTCCGCATGCTCATGTGCATTTAATTCCGCTAAATACTATGGAAGATGCTCGCTTTATTTCAAAAGAGAAATTAACAGAACAGGATTTTGAGAACGTAGCAAAAGCTATTCGCTCGTATCTATAAATCTAACTTAAGAATACGGTTGCGCCAATACCAACGACTATAATTCCGATTAAGACGCCAATACCAATCCACGCCGATTTCTTTAATTTAAAGGATGCTTTTTTAGGTACAAAAGCACGTTTGTGATAATCAAAAACACGATCAATATCATCGGTCCAATTTACAGGATAGATAGTTGTTTCACAGGTTTTACAGAAAAGTTCATGTGCTGTTTCAGTGGTTAAAGATTTATAAAAGGATGTTTCCACAAATTTCTGCTTAAACGTAAAATGTAAACCATTGGTATTATAGCATTCTGGACAATTATTATTAATTGCAACTTCCTTAATAGTTATAAATCGATTGTCCATAGTTACGTTGTTTTTAAAAGAATTTGCATACTGGTTCCTTTGTCAATTTCAGATTCAAGCACATAAATTTTACCGTTATGGAATTCTTCAATAATGCGCTTGGCTAATGATAAGCCTAATCCCCAACCGCGTTTTTTGGTTGTAAATCCAGGGTCAAATATACGGTTAAATTGACTTCTAATTAGTCCTTTTCCGGTATCTGTAATGGTTATTTTTACATTATCTTCTAATTGCGTAATAGTAATAACTAATTTTCCTTTTCCACGCATGGCGTCGATGGCATTTTTCACTAAATTTTCAATAGTCCAACTAAAAAGCTGTTTGTTTAATTTAACGTAAATAGGGTTTTCGGGAACTGAAATTTCAAATTCAATAAGTTTAGAAGAACGCGTTTTTAGATAGTCATAAGACTCTAATGTTTCTGCAACAATATCCGCTTTTTCTAGTTTTGGTAAGGAGCCTATTTTACTAAAACGTTCCGTTATAGTTTGCAGGCGACTAATATCTTTTTCTATTTCTAGAATGTATTCCGGATTTACCTGTTCGGTTTTAAGTATTTCTGTCCAGCCAATTAAAGATGATAATGGCGTACCTATTTGATGCGCTGTTTCCTTGGCCATACCAGACCATAATTTGTTTTGTGTGGCAATTTTTGTACTGCGGTAAAAAAAGTAGGCAACTGCACCAAATAATATAATAATCAGTAATAAGGCAAGTGGATAATATTTTAGTTTATTTATTAAAGGTGAGTTGCCGTAATATAAATAGCCATCATTTATTTTTTGGTTCGTTTTAGGATCAATGTAGGAAAGCTCAATAGGTTTGTTTTCAGCCTCTAAATTTGCGATAAGCCTTTTAGTGCTGGCATCATTTTTCAAATATCTTTCTTCAACATTATTGGTCAGTCCAATAGCTCCTTCAGCATTAATAACAACTATCTGGTTGTCATTTTTACTTATTAAAACGCGAGAAACCATCGGATTTACATCATCTTCCAACATGTTTTTTTGAAATTCTGTTTGGGCTAATGCCCAAATGTCCATCTTCTGACGTTGTTCTTCTTTAAAATGCTGAAAAAACACAAAGGTATTCCACAGAATCAAGGATATAATAACAAAACTTGCTGCAACAATGATGTAGCGTGTTAGATTTCGGTATTTAGAAAAAAGCATAGGTTTATTTTGGAATGTTAATATAATGGAAATCTGTTGATAATATTGTGTGAGATGATAACCAAATCGTTTTTAGTTCGTTATTAGATTAATTACATTTGTGCAAAATAATAAAGTTTTCATGATTTCATACGAACCTAAAGAATTATCAACAGGCAAGTTACACGGTTATCTGTTAAGTGCTGTGGCTCCAAGGCCTATTGCGTTTGCTAGTACCGTTGATGCCGATGGAAACCCAAATTTGGCGCCTTTTAGTTTCTTTAATGTATTTAGTGCTAATCCACCAATTCTAATTTTTTCACCAGCACGACGTGTTCGTGATAATACGACGAAGCATACCTTGGAAAATATTTTAGCTACTAAAGAAGTGGTTATTAATGTGGTGAGTTTTGAAATGGTGCATCAAACGTCATTAAGCAGTACGGAATATCCTTTAGGAGTAAATGAGTTTGAAAAGGCAGGTTTTAGTATGCTAAAATCGGATTTGGTAAAACCATTTCGTGTTGCTGAATCTCCGGTTCAATTAGAATGTAAGGTGAATGATGTGATACATTTAGGTACCGAAGGAGGCGCTGGAAATTTAATTATTTGTGAGGTTGTAAAACTTCATTTGGAAGAAGACATTTTAGACGAAAACGATCAAATTAATCAGGAAAAACTAGATTTAGTTGCAAGAGCTGGTGGTAGTTACTACAGTCGTGCCAAAAACGGTTTTTTTGAAATTCCAAAACCATTATCAACGTTAGGAATTGGTGTGGATCAAATGCCAGACCATGTAAAAAACAGCATGATTTTAACAGGAAATGAATTAGGCATGTTAGGAAATGTAGAAAGTTTACCAACACCAGAAGCCGTTCAGGAGTTTTTGGAAGCTGTAAGTGAACATCACCCTAATATTAAAGAAGCAAATCATAGAAAAAAACATAAATTGGCAAAAAACTATTTAAGCTTCGGCGATTTAGATAGTGCCTGGAAAATATTATTATCATAACACAGAAAATTAAATTACAATGGAAGTACAAGGAAGAATTAAAGTTATTGGAGAAACGCAAACGTTTGGGAGTAATGGCTTTAGAAAAAGAGAAGTAGTCGTTACAACAGAAGAGCAGTACCCACAACATATTATGGTAGAATTTGTTCAAGATAAAACGGATTTATTAAATAGTTTTCAAGCTGGACAACAAGTTAAAATCAGTATTAATTTACGCGGTCGCGAATGGGTAAACCCACAAGGTGAAACCAAGTATTTCAACTCTATTCAAGGATGGCGTATTGAAGCAGCTCAAGCAGATGCTTCAAACCCAGAAATGCCACCAGTACCACCAGCACAAGCTTTTGCACCTGCAGACGATTTAAACGAAGAAGATAACGACGATTTACCTTTCTAATTTCCGGTAAAATGACGTATAATAAACCTCAATGTTTTTTAATGTTGAGGTTTTTGTTTTTTACAATTCATGAGTTCATTTTGAATATATATTTTGATTACGCTTATGCATGTCAGGTTGAGTGCAGTGGAAGCCTAATGAAAAGTTCAAAATAGTTTGCGATTAGGCGCGAACAGTCAACTAGATAGTTTATTATTATTATTATTTCTTTATGCAATTTCTAAATCAAGATTTATGGTTTCCACCCGTTTCACAAGCAAATGAAGACGGCTTACTGGCCATTGGAGGCGATTTATCCGTGCCACGATTACTACTTGCTTATCAATTGGGGATTTTTCCTTGGTTTGAGGGCAGTCAGCCAATTTTATGGTGGTCACCAGATCCACGTTTTGTGTTATTTCCAGAAAACTTAAAAGTGTCAAAAAGTATGAAACAGGTATTGCGAAATGCCGATTTTACCGTGTCTATCAATCAAAATTTTAATCAAGTCATTACCGAATGCTCTATAGCCAAACGGAACGGTCAAGCAGGAACTTGGATTACCGATAGTATGATAATGGCATATAATGAATTACATAAGGCTGGCTACGCAAAATCTGTTGAGGTTTGGCAAGAAGGTGAATTAGTTGGTGGGTTTTATGGTGTCGATTTAGGAAATGGCGTTTTCTGTGGCGAAAGTATGTTTGCTAAAGTTAGCAATGCCAGTAAAGTAGCCTTTATCACTTTTATTCAAAATACCGATTATCAACTAATAGATTGCCAGGTGTATACCAATCATCTGGAACGATTGGGTGCAGAAGATATTTCGAGAGATGTGTTCTTGGAATATTTGAAGTAATTTTTGGTTGCTAGTTTCAAACTTCATCATACCTAAAACAGGTTACCTCATGATCATTTACCAAACCGGTTGCTTGCATAAACGCATACATAACGGTAGATCCTACAAACTTAAAACCACGTTTTTTTAAGTCCTTACTAATAGCATCAGAAATAGCAGTTGTGGCTGGGGCTTCTTTATAGTTCTTCACGTTATTGGTTATCGGTTTTCCATCAACAAACCTCCATATATAGTTGCTAAAACTTCCAAATTCCTTTTGAATATCCATGAATAATTTCGCATTGGTAACGGTTCCATTTACTTTCAGTTTATTCCGAACAATTCCCGCATCTTGCAATAAACTATCAATTTTAGACTGCTTATAGTTGGCTATTTTTTTATAATCGAAATGATCAAATGCTTTTTTAAAATTTTCGCGTTTGCGTAAAATGGTAATCCAACTCAATCCCGCCTGAAAGGTTTCAAGAACTAGGAACTCGAAAAACGTGTCGTCATCATAAACGGGAACGCCCCATTCCTTGTCGTGATAGGCTTCGTATAAATCGTCGCCAACACACCAAGCACATTTATGTTTTGTCTTCATACCGCAGATTGTAAGTTTTCAGATTAAAGATAGACATAGATATGACATTAATCATATATCAGGAAAAAAAATCCAACTATTTTTGCGCGCTATGTAATAATGGTTACCGATGATTAATTGGGTGCAAGGTATTTTTGCACCATCATATAATGAGATAAAAATTATGGAAACAATAAACGATACGAATATTTCAAATATTATAAAAGCGAGTTTAAAAACGAGTTATACTTATGCAGATTATCGCGATTTAGTAACGGATTTGGTAGGGCGTGAATCTACTACAGGCAACGACAAATCTGAAGATATGGTAGAATACACCAAGCTTAATGATAAGCGCATGAAACGTTGGGATAAAACCATTAAATTAACAGAAGATTCCATAACACGTTTGGCCAATTTTAAAGGCAACGTTACATGGATTGTAATCACCGAAAGCTGGTGTGGTGATGCTGCTCACGTAGTTCCCCCTATGGCTAAATTAGCTGAACAATCAGACAACATTTCATTGAAATTAGTTTTACGAGATACCAATGAGGACTTGATGAATCAGTTTTTAACTAATGGTGGAAAATCTGTTCCTAAATTAATTATGGTAGAAACGGAAACATTAGAAGTGGTACATACGTTTGGTCCCAGGCCAGCGGCTGCAACGAAATTAGTGGCTGATTATAAAGCAAAGCACGGTATGATTACACCGGAAATTAAAGAAGATTTACAAGTTTGGTATAATAAAGATAAGGGTCAAAGTACCATAGACGAGTTACTAACTATGCTAGGCGTTTAATTCTTACCTTCAAAATAAAAAGTAATAGAACCGAGTTGCGTTTTTTTGGAATTATCCACATTAAAACGCGACTCGTTCGCATATTCTAGCGCGTGTTCGTGTAAACAATCATTGTCTGTTGAAGCGGCTGTGTTAATGGTTGATTTTATAACATCTCCTTTATTATCAACTGTAATATTTACGACAACTTTCCCGCCATCATCACATAAATAAATAGGTGTTGGTAAATATTTATGCGTTCTATTCACTAATGAATAATGCATAGAACTTTTTTTGTTAACCGATTGTGCTGATTGACTGCTTTGCTGTTGTTTAAGCACTGAATTTACATCGTTATACGAGGACATAACATCTTCATTTATTTCAGAACCTGAGCCTGTTCCGGTCGTGTTCTCACGTGTAGTTTCTTCCGTGGGTGAGTCAGGTCTAGTAAACTCATAATCTTTTGGAGGAGCAATAGGTTGGTAGGCCTGTGCGAATTTCTTGTAGTTTTCAGTTTCGTTATAGGCTTTATTGGTTTCTGCTTTTTCAGTCTGTTCTGTGGCTAGTTTTTCCAAGGCTTCAGCTTCTAAATCCGCTTCCGTTTTTGGCTCCATAACATAATAGCTTTCCGCTAATTTTTCGCCATGTTGGGTAATATGAAAACCGAATAGCATCATTAAAACCGTTGCCGAAATTAAGCCAGAGAGTAAACCTGCTTTATGTTTATCTGAAAAATACAATAGCTGTAAATGTCTTATTTAGGATGAATTATCAAGTTAATATACGTAAAAAGAAGCTATTTAGTTGTTAAGCTTTCTATAAAGGCTTCAGGTAACAGTGCGTTATCCACATGAAAATTGCCAATTTTAGTGCGTCGTAATACAGATAAATGGGCTCCAGAATTTAAGGCTTTGCCAAAATCGTGTGCTAAAGAACGAATGTAAGTGCCTTTGCTACAAACAACACGGAACTCAATGTTTAAACCATCAATTTTAGTAATCTCAAAGGCAGATATTTGAATGCGTCGTGAACTAATTTCTACGGATTCACCAGCACGCGCAAATTCATATAAGCGTTTACCTTCTTTTTTAATAGCAGAAAAAACGGGCGGAAATTGATCTATATCGCCAATAAATTGTTTGGTGGCCTCATGAATAGCGGTTTCCGTTAGATGTGCAGTTGGGAATGTGGCATCTATTTCGGTCTCCAAATCGTATGAAGGTGTTGTACTACCCAAAACAATTGTTCCTGTGTATTCTTTATCTTGACCTTGGAATGTATTTATTTGCTTGGTCATTTTTCCCGTACAAATAATGAGTAATCCAGTTGCTAATGGATCTAAAGTACCCGCATGACCCACTTTAATTTTTTTAATATTGAAAGCATGCCGAATTTCCCAACGTAATTTATTAACCACTTGAAAAGAAGTCCAATGTAAAGGTTTGTCTATTAATAGTACTTGTCCAGCTTGGAAATCTTCAGTAGTTTTCATGTTAATTTACGAGTGTATAAATAATTGCAATCACACCAACAATGGCACAATACATAGCGAAATAGGAAAGTTTACTTTTCTTTACTAATGAAATCATCCAAGTACAAGCAAATAGTCCTGCAAGAAAAGCGGCTATAAATCCAGCGCTTAAATAAGTAAAATTAGATGCTTCGTAAGTTAAATCGCCGCTTAAAAGGTCTTTAGCGATTTTCCCAAAAATAAGCGGTACAACCATCAAGAAGGAAAAACGAGCAGCTCGTGTTTTATCATTCCCCAATAATACAGAAGTAGAAATGGTTGCTCCGGAACGTGAAATACCAGGAAGCATGGCTATAGCCTGTGAAACTCCAATTATTAAGGCGTTTTTAAAACTTACTTTTTTATGGGTGTCCTTAGCTTTATCAGCTAAAAAGAGTAGGGCAGCTGTTACTAAAAGCATAAAGCCGACTAGCATAATATTACCTCCAAAAAGACTTTCTAATTGTTCTTCAAAAAAGAGACCTACAATAACGGCAGGAATCATAGACAATGCAATTTTAGACACAAATTGCAAGTCGTCATTCCACTCAAATTTCAAAACACCTTTTAGTAGGAGCCAAATATCTTTTCTAAACACAACCATAGTGCTCAATGCGGTTGCAAAATGTAAAACCACTGTGAAAAGCAGACTTTCTTTAGGAATAGAGTTGTCGCCCAAAATGGCTTTTCCAAGTTCTAAATGACCACTAGAAGAAACAGGTAGAAACTCGGTGAGACCTTGTATAACACCTAAAATAATAGAATCGGTTATATCCATTGGGCAAAAATATTAAAAATGACGTAGTAGCCGAAGAAAGTAAACGGACTTATTTTTTATTCGGATTCAGTAAAATAGCGTAAACTTCTATAGCAAAACCAAGTAAAACTAACGTTGGCGCTAAACGAATGCGTCGAAAATTAAATATTTCTGGATTAAAAACATTAGGGTCATCGCTACCACCACCTGACATTAGAATGAAACCTAAACCAATTACGGCTAGACCAATTATCATGAATTTATAATTTTTCCTTCCGAATACAAATTCGGTTTGTGTGTCTGCCTTACGTTTTTGTTCGCCCATAATTTTTAATTAATCTTCCGAATTTTTAGGTTCCGAAGTAAATTCTGTAAAAATAATAACATCATGTATTGCTACATATGCAATATGCTTTAATCCGCCGAACCCATTTTTCGGCACATGCAAAGTAACTGATTTATTTAAAACTTTTGCGTTAAGAGATTCTAAAATTAATACATCCTAGCTAATCCTTAATAATACAGCTGATCTGTTTTTAAATTCAAGAAACGTTGCGTAGCTATAAACGTGCTAATCCAAGTAATAATAATACCTAACACAAAAATACCAGCAAATAAAAGTCCTAATAAAATATGGTTATTTAAAAGTTCTAATTCAGGGAAGGTTTGATTAATATAATATAAAACCACAGCCATTCCAATCATGGCTAAAACGGCTCCAATTACACCTAAACGTACGCTTTTCCACACAAATGGACGTCTAATAAATTGCTTGGTAGCACCAACCATTTGCATGGTTTTAATAGTAAAGCGTTTGGAATAAACCGATAAACGAATGGAGCTATTAATCAGTAAAACTGCAATAATGGTAAATAAACCACTGATAACTAAAATCCAAAAACTTATTTTTTTTACATTATCATTCATCAAATTCACCAAGTCATTATCATAACGAACTTCGTCCACAAAGCTTTTGGTAAGCGCTTCTTGCGCAATGCCATCTAATTGTTCCGCTGTAACAAAATCGGCTTTTACATAAACATCAATGGAGTTCTGAAGTGGATTATAACCTAAAAAAGCCATGAAGTCTTCACCGTTTTCGGCTTTCATAGATTCGGCAGCTTGTTCTTTTGAAACAAATTCGGTCGATTTTACATAATCAGACATCGCTAAGCTTTTTTCTAGCTGTTTAGTTTCAACTTCTTTAGCAGAATCTTTTAAATAAATGGTAACTACTACCTGTTCCTTAAAATGATCAGATACTTTTTTGGCATTTAAAACCAGCATACCCAACAAGCCTAATAGGAATAAAACCAAGCCTATACTCAATACTACAGAAAAATACGAGGATATTAATCGGCGTTTTTGATACTTCTCAAAAGATGAACTCATAAATACGATGCGTTAATGCTGTAAAAATATAAAAGAAATCCAATTCCTTAAGGATTACAACGTTTAAACTTTCAACATTGTTATAATAAGTTTAAATTTGCGCCTTTATAAGCATAAAATAGACAGATGCAATACAATTTCAACGACATAGAAGCCAAATGGCAAAAATATTGGGCAGAAAACCAAACGTTTAAAGCCGATAATCAATCTGATAAACCAAAATACTATGTTTTGGATATGTTTCCATATCCAAGCGGAGCAGGTTTGCATGTTGGTCATCCATTAGGGTATATTGCTTCTGATATTTATGCACGATTTAAAAGACATAAAGGCTTTAATGTATTGCATCCACAAGGCTATGATAGTTTTGGTTTACCAGCCGAGCAATATGCCATTCAAACAGGTCAGCATCCAGCGGTTACAACCGAAGAAAACATTAAAACATACAGACGTCAGTTAGACCAAATTGGGTTTTCATTTGATTGGAGTCGCGAGGTTAGAACGTCTGATCCCAATTATTATAAATGGACGCAATGGATTTTTATTCAATTATTCAATTCGTGGTATTGCAAGCACGCGAGTAAAGCGTACCCCATTGCAGATTTAGTTGAAGTTTTCGCTTCGGAAGGAAACAAATCTGTAGAAGCCGTTTGCGACGATCATGTTCTAATTTTTTCTGCTGAAGAGTGGAACGGCTTTTCGCATGAAAAACAACAAGAAATATTATTACAATACCGATTAACCTATTTGGCGGAAACCGAAGTGAATTGGTGTCCCGCTTTAGGAACCGTTTTAGCGAATGATGAAATTGTCAATGGCGTTTCAGAACGTGGAGGCCATACGGTTATTCGTAAAAAAATGACACAGTGGTCTATGCGTATTTCGGCCTATGCGGAACGTTTATTACAAGGACTAGATACGGTTGATTGGACAGGTTCATTAAAAGAAAGCCAACGCAATTGGATTGGAAAATCTATTGGCGCCTCTGTTTCTTTTCAAGTGAAAGATCACGATAAGGTGATAGAAGTCTTTACCACCAGACCAGACACTATTTTCGGCGTATCATTCATGACCTTAGCGCCAGAACACGAATTGGTTTCACAAATAACAACCAATGCACAAAAATCAGAGGTTGAAGCTTATATTGAAAAAACAGCCAAACGTAGTGAACGCGACCGAATGGCGGATGTAAAAACTATTTCAGGTGTTTTTACGGGAGCGTTTGCAGAACATCCTTTTAGTAAAGAACCGATTCCAATTTGGATTGGCGATTATGTATTAGCTGGCTACGGAACCGGTGCTGTAATGTCTGTGCCATGCGGTGATCAGCGTGATTACGCTTTTGCAAAGCATTTTAATATTCCAATCCCAAATATTTTTGAAGGTGTCGATATTTCTGAAGAAGCCTTTGCCGACAAAGATAAAGCGGTCATTGCTAACTCTGATTTCTTAAACGGCTTACCGTATAAAAAAGCCATGAAACGTGCTATTTTTGAATTAGAAAAAATAGAGCAAGGTGAAGGCAAAACCAATTATAGATTGCGTGATGCCGTGTTTTCAAGACAACGCTATTGGGGTGAGCCATTTCCAGTGTATTACGTAAATGGCATGCCACAAATGATTGATAAAGAGCATTTACCAATCCGTTTGCCTGAAGTAGAAAAGTATTTACCAACCGAAACAGGAGAGCCACCTTTAGGTCGTGCGGATGTTTGGGCTTGGGATTCTAAAAATTTTACCGTTGTTAGCAATGCGTTGATAGATAATAAAACGGTGTTCCCGTTAGAACTGAACACCATGCCAGGCTGGGCAGGAAGTTCGTGGTATTTCTTTCGATACATGGATGCTCAAAACGACATGGATTTTGCTAGTGAAGAAGCCCTCAACTATTGGGAGAATGTGGATTTGTATATTGGCGGAAGCGAACATGCTACAGGTCATTTATTATACGCACGTTTTTGGGTGAAGTTTATGAAAGATCGTGGTTTTGTAAATGTAGAAGAGCCATTCAAAAAGCTGATTAACCAAGGGATGATTTTGGGAACAAGTGCCTTTGTTTACCGATTGAGTTTTATGTTTGCAGACCCTAGATCTGAAGAAGCTGTAGGAGCAAAACTTTTGAAGAAATTACAAAATATTTATATTTCGCATTCAGAGTTTATCAGCAAAGGTGATTTGGCATTGGATAAAGAAGCCTTGAAAAAACTCAAAAATACCCTTGCTAAAATTGCCGGTTTACCGAATACAGATACTTTAGAAAACCTTATAGTTGTGCCAATGCCAATTCACGTAAAAGTGGAATATATAAATGCTTCCGATGAATTAGATATTGAAGGATTAAAGCAGGATGGCGAATTTGGCGACGATTATAAAGATGCAGTTTTTATTGGCGAAAACGGTGAAATAATTAAAGCTGACAATGATGTTTATAAAGTAGGTCGTGAAGTAGAAAAGATGTCTAAATCCAAATACAATGTTGTTAATCCAGATAGTATTTGTGAAGATTATGGCGCCGACAGTTTACGTCTCTATGAAATGTTTTTGGGACCTTTAGAGCAATACAAACCATGGAACACTGCAGGAATTACAGGAGTTCATAGTTTTCTTAAAAAATTATGGAAGTTGTATGTAGACGATAACGGAATTAAAGTTACAGAATCAGAACCTACCAAGGACAACCTGAAAACCTTGCACAAAACGATTAAAAAGGTAGAGGAAGATATTGAGAGTTTTTCATTCAATACCTCTGTTTCAACATTTATGATTGCCGTTAACGAACTGACAGTTCAAAAATGTACGAGTCGTGATATCTTGGAGCCGCTTATTGTGTTGATGTCGCCTTATGCACCACATATTTCAGAAGAATTATGGAGCCAATTAGGTCATGAAAAATCTATTTCTACTGTCGCTTTTCCAAAATTTGATGAAAAGCATTTAGTAGAAAGTTCTAAAAATTACCCAATTTCTTTTAATGGTAAAATGCGATTTACACTTGAATTACCTATGGATATGAGTAAAGAAGATATTGAAAAAGCTGTAATGGCACATGAAAAAATACAAGCACAATTAGAAGGACGCACACCTAAAAAGGTGATTGTTGTTCCTGGCAAGATTGTAAACATCGTTGGTTAATTCCTGCGTAGACAGGAATCTCTCTATTCGAAGAATAGTAATTTTAATTAATAAAAAAAAGAGTTTCACATTTTGTGAAACTCTTTTTTTTTGAATAATAGCGAAGCTGAACTGACAAAATTACTTAACAAATATTTGGCGCATTATTTGCTATATATCTTGTAAATTTACAGTTCAAAAAAAGAAAACAAATGATTGGATATTATATATTAATTGGAGCCATAGCTTTAGTAAGTTGGGCCGTTAGTAGTCAGTTAAAAAGGAAATTTAAAAAGTATTCGCAAGTGCACTTACAAAATGGCATGAGCGGCAAAGAAATAGCAGAAAAAATGCTATTGGATAATGGTATTACGGATGTTGCTGTTATATCAACACCAGGTCAGTTAACCGATCATTACAACCCAAAAAATAAAACAGTTAATTTAAGTGAGTCGGTTTACAATCAACGAAATGCTGCTGCAGCTGCGGTTGCTGCGCACGAATGTGGTCACGCAGTTCAGCATGCACAAGCCTATGAATGGTTAACTATGCGATCCAAATTGGTGCCTGTAGTTAGTGTGTCATCTGATATGTCTCAGTGGTTAATTATTGGTGGTTTAGTTTTAGGTGGAGCCGCAGGTGTTGGTCTTGGATGGTATGTAGCTGTTGCAGGTGTTATTATGATGGGATTAGCAACTGTATTTAGTTTTATTACGTTGCCTGTAGAGTATGATGCAAGTAATCGTGCATTGGCTTGGTTAGAAAACAAACACATGGTTACGCGTGACGAACATGCTGCCGCTGAAGATGCTTTAAAATGGGCGGCTAGAACCTATTTAGTTGCTGCTATTGGAGCTTTAGCCTCATTGGCGTATTGGGCAATTCAAGTATTTGGTGGTCGCGATTAAAAATAAACGCTTTAACGAATTTAAAAGTCAGATGTTTTGCGTCTGACTTTTTTTAGTTATTTTTCAAACTCAAATTAGAACCAAATTTAATTATGGAAAACCAAGTTCAAGAACAACATGTATTAGCACAGGTATCAGATATAGATCGGGTGGCCTTTTATAAAAAAACCTATGCTCATGTGGCAGGAGGTGTTTTAGTCTTTATCCTATTTGAATATTTATTGTTACAAAGTGAAACGATTGTAGAATTCATGTTATCCATGTTGGATGGCTATAAATGGCTCATCATGTTAGGTGGTTTTATGTTTGTTACAAATTATGCCGAGCGCATGACTATGAAAACCACCGATAAAAACACACAGTATTTAGCATTTGCACTTTATATATTGGCTGAAGCTTTCATTTTTGTGCCGTTAATTTATGTTGCCATGTTTTATATGGATTCCGGAACAGAAATGCTAAATCAAGCCGCGATTGTAACATTAGGCTTATTCACTGGTTTATCTGCTGTTGTGTTAGTAACAAAAAAAGATTTTTCATTTATTAAAACCGGTTTAACTATTGGCTTTTTTATTGCTATTGGATTAATTCTAGCAGGAACCTTATTCGGATTTACACTTGGCTTGTGGTTCTCGGTAGCAATGTGTTTATTAGCAGGCGGCTCTATTTTATACCAAACGTCTAATATGGTAAACAAATACACAACTGACGATTATATTCCAGCAGCATTAGGATTATTTGCTTCATTAATGTTATTATTTTGGTACGTTTTGAGTATTTTTATGTCAAGAGATTAGTATATAAAATCAATTAAAAAAAAAGCTCCTGAATATTCAGGAGCTTTTTTTATATTTTAATTTGTCTGTCTATTTGCTGATTCAAGGAAATAAAGGTTTCTGTTCTAGAAACACCTGAAATGGATTGAATATCCTTATTCAGTAAATGCATTAAATGCTCATTATCCTTACAGAGTATTTTAATGAAAATACTCCAGTTTCCTGTGGTATAATGACATTCCAATACTTCAGGGATTTTTTGCAACTGCTTAACAGCTTCCGGATTACTCATGGCTTTATCCAAGTAAATACCTATAAAAGCCATGGTTGTATAACCTAATACTTTAGGATTTATGACAAATTTAGAGCCCGAAATAATTCCTGATTTTTCAAGTTTCCGAAGCCGTTGATGTATTGCTGCTCCAGAAATACCTACCTCACGTGCAATTTCCAAAACTGGTGTTCTAGCATCGCTCATTAAAGCACGCAAGATGGTTTTATCAATACCATCAATAGTTATTTCCTTATTGTTTATTTTCATGAACTAGTAAGTTATAAGTGCAAAAACCCTTATAAATTTAGCGGATTATATCCTAAATATGGCACTTCAGTTTCTGTAAATGCAATACCATAGGTTTCCAACTCTTGTAAAATTGGCCCATAAACTTCTTTGGTAATAGGCATTTGCACACCAGGCGTGGTTATGGTTTCGTTTAAAATAGCTAGCGTTGCAATAGCAACAGGAAGTCCAACGGTTTTAGCCATAGCTGTGTACGTTTGATCCTCACCAATAGTTACCATGGTCGAATCTATCTGATGCCGTTTGCCATCCAATTCATAACCAAATTTATGGTACATAACAATCATGTCCTTATCATCTTCTTCTAATGTCCAACTATCCATAAGGATTTTTTGAAGAATTTGAGCAGGGGTTGCTTTTTTCAATTCAACACGTTTATTACCATTTAAAATATCCAGTTCTAATAGCTTATCCCAAACAATATCATCCTGGTCAATCTTTAAGGCATGACGGAATTTTAATTCAACAGAATCCGTTGGGCTATACGGTAAAAATGCATTTACAAAATCGCGATAGCTCATATTTTCACTATCATCAATCGTATAGCTATCATCAGTCATTCCTAATTGAACAAACATGTTCCAAGCGCGGCTAAAGCCCACACGACGCATGGTTCCTCTATATAGCGTTTTAACGTTACTCAAGCCGTAAACAGATTGATACTTTAAGGAATCGCGATTGGCATAACCTTCAAAACGGCCATATCCTTCAACGTCTAAAAACTCTGTTCTTCTAAATAATCGGTTATACGGAATGTACTTGTACGTCCCTTCTTGTAAAAATTTGGCAGCACCACCTTGGCCCGCGACTACTACGTTCCTTGGGTTCCAAGTAAATTTGTAATTCCATAAATTATTGTCGCTTTCGGGCGCTACTAAACCACCAGTGAAGGATTCAAAAAGAATCATTTTACCACCAGCATCACGAATTCTGTCAATAACATGCATGGCACTCATATGATCAATACCTGGGTCGACACCTATTTCATTCATAAAAATTAAACCTTTATCGCGTGCTGCTTTGTCAAGGTTTTGCATTTCATCACTAATGTAAGAGGCTGTTACCATATTTTTATTGAAGGTAATACAGTCGCGAGCTACTTCAATATGGAAGCGAGCGGGAAGCATGGAAATAACAATGTCACAATTTTGAACAGCGTTTTGGCGCGATTCTTTATCAAAAACGTCCAGCATGATTGCTTGGGCATTTTCGTGATTGTTGATTAATTTTTTGGCGTTTGTGAAATTCACATCGCCAACAATAATTAATAGATTTTCTTCATGAGATTTTTCAAGTAAGTATTTTATAAGGTAAGATGCGGATTTTCCAGCACCAATGAGTAATATCTTTCGCATAATGAAATATGTTGAGTATTTTTGTTGTCACGAAAGTAAGAAATAGTAATTGTTATAAAAACTCAATTCACAAAATAATATGAACAGTAAGATATTAAGTTTAGGTGCGTTTTTAGGGCTAGTAGCCGTAATTTTGGGTGCATTTGGAGCACATGGACTCAAGGGGTTAATTTTACCGGAACAAATTGCAACATTTGAAACAGGTGTGCGTTATCAAATGTATCATGCCTTGTTTTTACTTTTTTTAGGAGTGTCATCTGCTGTTAATGCTAAAACTAAACAAATTATCTTTTATTTAGTCTTAATTGGCGTGTTATTGTTTTCGGGCTCCATATATGGCTTAGCAACTAATAGTTTAACCGCTTTTAATTTTAAGACTATTGGATTTATTACACCAATTGGCGGATTATTACTAATTATTTCGTGGCTCTTATTGTTAATAAAGTTTTTAAAAAATAGGACTGATATTTCTAAAAATTAAGTGCATAGAATAAAATAATGTTTAATTTTGTAGAATAAACAACACATATTATTATGATAGATCATACTCAAGCATCCAATACAATTTCATTAGAAAAATATGGAATTAAAAATGCTAAAGTTCAATATCAATTATCTTCCGAACAACTACACAAACTTACAATTGAAAAAGGTCAAGGCGTTGAAGCGTCTTCTGGTGCTTTAGCAGTTAATACTGGTGAATTTACAGGACGTTCTCCTAAAGATCGCTTTATTGTTAAAGATGCAATTACCGAAGATCGCGTTTGGTGGGGAAATATTAATATCCCTTTCGAATCGGATGCTTTCGAAAAACTATATAATAAAGTAACCGATTACTTATCAGGAAAAGAAGTATTTGTAAGAGATAGCTATGCTTGTGCAGATGAAAAATACCGATTAAATATTCGTGTTATTACTGAATTCCCTTGGAGCAATATGTTTGCCCAAAATATGTTTTTAAGACCAGAACCGTCGGAACTTGAAAACTTTAAGCCAGAATGGACTATTGTTAATGCACCAGGATTTATGTCAGTTCCAGCTGAAGATGGAACACGCCAACATAATTTTGCAATTTTAGATTTTACTCGAAAAATTGCTTTAATTGGTGGGACCGGCTATACAGGTGAAATTAAAAAAGGAATTTTCTCTGCTTTAAACTTTATTTTACCCGTATTTAAAAATACGTTGCCAATGCACTGTAGTGCTAATGTTGGTAAAGATGGCGATACAGCTATATTCTTCGGATTATCAGGGACAGGAAAAACAACACTTTCTGCCGATCCTAATCGTAGATTAATAGGCGATGATGAACATGGTTGGACAAAAGAAAACACCGTTTTTAATTTTGAGGGTGGTTGTTATGCTAAAGTAATTAATCTTTCAGCTGAAAATGAACCTGATATTTTTAATGCTATTAAGCCAGGAGCCATACTTGAAAACGTAATCATGGACAAAGATGGTCATGTAGATTTTGAGGATATATCGATTACGCAAAACACACGAGTAAGTTATCCAATTGACCATATTGATAATATTCAAGTGCCGTCTATTGGTGAAAATCCTAAAAATATTTTCTTTTTAACGGCAGATGCCTTTGGTGTTTTGCCTCCAATTTCTAAATTAACACCAGGTCAAGCCGCTTACCATTTTATTTCTGGATATACGGCTAAAGTTGCGGGAACAGAAGCAGGTATTGACGAACCGCTACCAAGTTTTTCTGCGTGTTTTGGAGCGCCATTTATGCCATTGCATCCAACAAAATATGCAGAAATGTTAAGTGCAAAAATGCAAGAAGCTGGTGTAAACGTTTGGTTGGTAAATACAGGCTGGACTGGTGGACCTTATGGTGTTGGATCGCGCATGAAATTAAAATATACACGCGCCATGATAACGGCTGCCATGGATGGAAGTTTAGAGGCTGCCAATAAAGACAACTACCATGAGCATTCTGTATTTGGTGTTCAGCAACCAAAAGTTTGCCCGAATGTACCAACAGAAGTATTAAGTCCTAGAAAATCATGGAATAATGACGAAGGATATTATAAAACAGCTAATAAATTAGCGGATTCATTTAAAGAGAATTTCAAGAAATTTGAGGAGTTTGCCAATGCTGAAATTATGGCTGGGGCTCCAAAAGTAAGATCGTAACAATCTGCGAACCAATTAATTTGGTGCGTTAATATTATTGTTTTACTTGTTTGAATAGGTTTAAAATTGTAGTTTTACACTCAAATTTAAACCTATTTTTTATGAAAAAAACTACTTATTTATTAGCAATTTTTATTGCATTTCAATCATTAACTTTTGCCCAATGCCCAGGAATTCCAGCTATAGGTTATACTTGTGTTCCGGATGCCGCGTTTGAACAAGCGTTAATTGATTTTAACTATGATACTGAAGCAATTCTGGATGGTCGTATACTTACGGCCGATGCTTTAGCAGCAACAGGTTCTTTAGGTTTGCCAAATAAAGGCATTACAGATTTAACGGGATTAGAAGCGTTTTTAAACATTGATGGGCTTAACTTATCCTATAATACAGGATTAACAACTGCTAATTTGACAGCCAATGTTAATGTTACGGATGTTAACTTTGAAGGATGTACGGGCTTGAGTAGCTTGACGGTTACTGGCTTAACAGCTTTAGAAAATGTAAATGTTTATGGAACAATTATAACTACTATTGATTTGTCTACGAACCCAGCATTATTGCTTTTTAATGCACAAAATGCAACTTTAACATCAATTGATTTATCGGCAAATAGTGCTGTAACAAATGTTAATTTAAGAAATAACGACTTAACATCTGTTGACATGAGAAATGGAAATAATGCAAATACTGTGTTTAGATCTGATTTTAATGGAAGCTTAACTTGTATTTTTGTTGATGATGCAACGGAACCTAATTTGGGTGCTTGGATTATTGATGGCGGAAGTACTTTTGTTGAAACGGAGCCAGCTTGTGCAACATTGAGTTTGGAAAAAGCAAACACATCAGTGTTTTCAATTTTCCCTAATCCGGCTAAAGGTGTTGTAACTATTTCTTCTAATTTAGAGGAAAACACGCGTTTAGGCGTTTATGATATTACTGGAAAATTAGTATTGACTAATACTATTTCATTTGGAAATAATAGAATAAATATAGCATCATTATCATCTGGTGTGTATTTAATGCGTGTAACGACAAGTACAAAAACTGTTACTAAAAAACTAGTGGTTAATTAAACTAGAATTCTAAAACATAAAAAGCCCAATTGATTTATTTCAATTGGGCTTTTTTTATGATTATTTTTAAACCTATTTCTTTTTATTAACGTCCTTTATATACTTTTCCAAAGCCATAGTCATAGAAGGTGTTTCTGGTGTTGGTGCAGCAATATCAACACGCAAACCATGTTCTTCAACAGCTTTGATAGTTGTGCTTCCAAAAACTGCTATACGCGTCTCGTTTTGTTTAAAGTCTGGGAAATTATGAAATAAAGATTCAATTCCCGAAGGACTAAAAAACACTAATATATCGTAATAGACATTTGCTAAATCAGATAAATCACTAATAACCGTTTTGTAAAAAACAGCTTCTTTCCATTCCACATTTAAAGCATTTAGTGTTTCTGGAACTTCAGGTTTTAGTTTATCAGTTGTTGGTAGTAAAAAGGATTCGCCTTTATATTTTTTTATTAATGGTGATAAATCGGCAAAATTACGTTTTCCTACATAAATTTTACGTTTTCTATAAACCACATATTTTTGAAGGTAATAAGCAACAGCTTCAGATTGACAGAAATATTTCATGCTATCTGGAACTTTAAAACGCATTTCATCCGCGACTCTAAAAAAATGATCTACAGAGTTTCTACTCGTTAAAATTATAGCTGTGTATTTAGATAAATCAACCTTTTGTTGTCTAATCTCCTTGGCATCAACCCCTTCTACATGTATAAATGGTCTAAAGTCAATTTTTACTTTTTGCTTTTCCTGAAGATCAAAATATGGCGAATTTTCTATTTTAGGTTCTGGTTGAGATACTAAAATTGTTTTCACTTTCATAGGCTTTTTCTTTAATTTGAAACCTTAATTTTTTATAGCTAATTGATATAAAATAATGTAAGGAGCGATTTCAAGAGCGCAAAGATACAAAATAAAATAAAACATGTTCTGTTTTATAAGATTTTGATAGGTCTTAACTGTTGTAATGATGCCAATGACGAATACGAGTACAATAATTGCCCAAATACTATAAATAATAGGATTAGAAACGGAAATACCATAGATAATAATGGCATTTAATGGCATAAGAATAATGCCTAAAAAATTCTTATAACTTATTTTTTGGAACAAATAATTATCTATTAAAAAGTCAATTTCAAAAACACTCCCTATAAGCCGTTCTAACAATGTTTTCATAACTATAAGAATGGCAATAATAGCTGTTAATTTTAACAACAGTAATTTAGATATTTCTAATTCCGTTGTTAAATGATTATAACTAATAAATCCAAAAATTGATATAGCTAACACAAAGTTTAAAAACAGAAGACCATCAAAAACATCAAAAAACTTTTGATCTTTAGCGTAAATTTTAAGGTACTTGGAGTTTCCTAAAACCAAAATAAAATCCTGAAAGCGTTTGGCAAAAAGCACCTTGCAAACTGCTATTAGAATAAGTCCAATAACAATTAAAATGGTATACAAGTCATTTGAAATAACATTACGAAGCATGTTGTAAAATTATTATAAATTATTCTACTTGTGTCTAATATTTTAAGGAATATTTAAAAAAAAGTATCTTTTAAATAGTTTACATTTGCTAAAAATAACAGCGTGTAATGTCAGACACAATTGTCATCATTCCTACTTTTAACGAAATTGAGAATATAGAAGCCATCATTAGGGCCGTGTTTTCGCAAGAAAAGGTATTCCATGTTTTGGTAGTTGATGATAGTTCACCCGATTTAACAGCTGAAAAAGTTAAAGAATTACAAGTAGAATTTCCGGAGCGTTTACACCTCTTGCAACGTCAAGAAAAAACGGGACTTGGAACCGCATATATTGCTGGATTTAAATGGTGTTTGGAACGTGATTATGCCTATATTTTTGAAATGGATGCCGATTTTTCTCATAATCCAAACGACTTAATTCGCCTGTATAATGCTTGTCATATTCAGCATGCTGATTTAGCAGTGGGCTCTAGGTATGTAAAAGGTGTTAACGTTGTAAATTGGCCAATGAGTAGAATTTTACTATCTTATTTTGCATCCAAATATGTGCGATTAATTACCCGAATGAAAATACACGACACCACGGCAGGCTTCGTTTGCTATAAACGTCGGGTTTTAGAAACCATAGATTTAAACAGCATTAAATTTGTGGGCTATGCTTTTCAAATTGAAATGAAGTTCAAAGCCTATTTAAAAGATTTTCAAATTATTGAAATCCCCGTTATTTTTACAGACCGTTCCAAAGGGAAATCTAAAATGAGTGGAGGCATAATTTCGGAAGCTATTCTAGGCGTTATAAGTATGAAAATAAACAGTTTTTTTAGAAAAAAATAAATATGAGTTTACCAACAGCGTTGTTAATTAAGAACGGCAAAATAGTTAATGAAGGTACTATTTTGGAAGGTGATATCTACATTGAGAATGATATTATTAAGGAGGTTGCACCTTTAATTAGCGTAAAATCTTCAAATGTTAAGGTTATTGATGCCGAAGGAAATTATATTTTACCTGGAGTTATTGATGATCAGGTCCACTTTAGAGAGCCGGGACTTACACACAAAGGAGATATTGGCAGCGAATCTAAAGCTGCTATTGCTGGAGGTATAACGTCGTTTATTGAAATGCCAAATACCAATCCGCAGACTACAACTATTGAAAAACTCAACGAAAAATTTGCTATTGCGGCGCAAACCTCACATGCTAATTATTCGTTTATGTTTGGCGGAACTAATGATAATTTAGACGAAATTCTTAAGGTAAACCCGAAGGAGGTAGCAGGTTTAAAATTGTTTTTAGGTTCCTCAACAGGAAATATGTTGGTGGATAATCCTGCAGTTTTAGAAAAAATATTTTCAAGCACAGATATGGTTATTTCAGTGCACTGTGAAGATGAAGAAACAATAAAAGCCAACTTAAAAACACATACGGATAAGTATGGTGATGATATTCCGTTAAAATGTCACCCTGTAATTAGGAGTGAAGAAGCCTGTTATATTTCATCATCCAAAGCTATTGAGTTGGCTAAAAAAACAGGAGCACGGCTGCATGTTTTTCACTTATCAACTGCTAAAGAGACGGCTTTATTTACTAATAAAATTCCGTTAAAGGATAAAAAAATTACCTCGGAAGTATGCATTCATCATTTATGGTTTAGTGATGCGGATTACGATAAGAAAGGAACGCATATTAAGTGGAATCCTGCCGTAAAAACGGATAAAGACCGTGAAGGACTTTGGAAAGCTTTATTGGATGGGCGAATAGACGTTATTGCTACAGATCATGCACCGCATACATTAGATGAAAAAAACAATGTTTATACGCAAGCACCTTCAGGTGGTCCTTTAGTGCAACACGCTTTGGTTGCCATGTTGGAAATGCATCATCAGGGAAAAATAACAGTTCCTAAAATTGTTGAAAAAATGTGTCATAATCCGGCTATTCTTTTTCAAGTTGAAAAAAGGGGGTATATTAAGGAAGGCTATTTTGCAGATATGGTTATTGTGGATATCAACAACCCATGGACGGTAAAAAAAGAAAATATTTTATATAAATGCAAATGGTCTCCTTTTGAAGGGGCTACCTTCAAATCACGCGTAACACACACCATTTTAAACGGTAGTTTGGTTTTTGAGCACAACAAATTTAGTACGGAAAAAGCAGCCAAACGCCTAACTTTTAATAGATGAAAAAAGTTGTAATATATATTCTTTTAGCCGCTTTTGTAGTTAATTGCACCCAGTTTGGAAAGCCTAAAAAGCCGGAAAATTTAATTGCTAAAAAAGATATGGTTGCCATTTTAGTTGATTTATCCTTATTATCTTCAGCTAAAGGGATTAATAAGAGAACATTAGAGCATAATGGTATTTCACCTGAAGATTACGTTTATAATACGCATCAAATTGATAGTTTACAATTCCTAAACAGCAATAAGTATTACTCGTACAATACAAAAGAATATGAAACTATCCTGAAAAACGTAGAGGATAGCTTAAAGAAGTTGAAAGAAAAATACAAGAAAATCGTAGAGGAAAATGAAACCCAAGAACTTTTAAGCAAGGAGCTGCAATCGAAAAAGTCAAGTAAAGATTCCATCACGAAAAAGCCAAGAAAAATAGAGTAATTTAATGCTCTTTTAAAAATTGTGAAGCCACATTTTCTATATAATCACTGATTGAGGTAAATTGAAAATTTAATTGCGATTTTATTTTAGTGTTATTATAAACGGTTTTGTTTAATGTAGATTTTAACATCGGTTTTACGAGTTTTCTAGGCTTTCCAGTTAATTTATGTTTTAACCAATCCAATCGCCAAGCTATGCTTAACATCCAGGATTTTGCTTCAATATGAGGTGGTTTTACATTAAGGGTTTTGGCTATGGTAGCTAAAAATGTTTGGTAAGGAATATGTTCGGCAACTAAAATATAGCGCTCATTTTTAATAGTGCTTTCTAAAAGCATAACCATACTGTTAACAACATCATTGACGGTTACACAAGCAATATGACCTTTGGTGTAGAAAGGAAGGCCTTCATAAACCTGATTAAAAAGTTCACCACTTCCATGACTCCAAATACCTGCGCCAATTATTACACCAGGATTCACTATAATCGCATCTAAGCCTTCTTGAGTACCACGCCAAATTTCAATTTCGGCACCATATTTAGTTATTGCATAAACACTGTTATCTTTTTCTTGATTCCAATTAGTCTCTTCATCCACATGTCTATTGTTTTCAGAGTCGCCAATAGTGGCCACACTACTCACATAACACAATTTTTTTACATGATGGCTAATGCATAAATTGACGATATTAGTCGTTCCTTCAATATTTGTTTTTCGAAGCTTGTGGTAATCATTAGGCGCAAAAGACACCATGGCCGCACAATGGTATACATATTCTATGTTCTTGAAGGCCTCTGTAAGTTGTGGAATATCTAATAAATCAGCTTCTATCCATTCAATTTTATTGAAAAGCGATTCATAATCCTGTGTATAATAGGAAAAAACACGTTTAACAATTTCTTGTTTTGCTTTGGTTCTATAAATGGCTCTTACAGCCTTGCTATCTGCTATTAACCGATATAATAAATGCGAACCGACTAAACCAGTTCCTCCTGTAACTAAAATCATACATACAAAGTAAAGAATTATCCAGAAATCGCAATGGTTTATGTATTGATTTTTATCTTTGCGCTTATTTAATTTTTATTGATATATAAAATGGCAAATGCATTTGTTGAAGATTTAAGATGGCGTGGAATGGTACATGATATCATGCCCGGAACGGAAGAGCAACTTTCTAAAGAAATGACAACCGCTTATATAGGTTTCGACCCAACTTCAGATTCGCTTCATATTGGTAGTTTAGTGCCTATTATTTTATTGGTACACCTTGAAAAAGCGGGACATAAACCCATGGCTTTAGTAGGTGGTGCTACAGGAATGATTGGTGATCCTTCAGGAAAAAGCGATGAGCGTAACCTTTTGGATGAAGAAGCGTTAAGTAAAAATGTTGCGGGAATTAAAGGCGTATTGTCACGTTTTTTAGATTTCGATTCCAAAGCGAAAAACGCTCCAGTTCTAGTGAATAATTACGATTGGATGAAAGATTTTTCATTCATTGATTTTGCTAGAGATGTTGGTAAGCGTATTACCGTAAATTACATGATGTCCAAAGACTCTGTAAAAAAACGTTTTTCAGGGGAAGATGGCAACGTTGGCATGTCATTTACAGAGTTTACATATCAATTAATTCAGGGCTACGATTTTTATTACTTGTATAAAAATCATAACGTATTACTTCAAATGGGAGGAAGTGATCAGTGGGGAAATATTACAACCGGAACCGAATTGGTAAGACGTATGCATGTTGGAGAAGAAGCCAAAGCCTTTGCCATGACTTGTCCTTTAATTACTAAAGCAGACGGTTCAAAATTTGGTAAAAGCGAAGGTGGCAATATTTGGTTAGATGCTGATAAAACATCGGTTTATAAATTCTACCAATTCTGGCTAAACACCTCTGATGAAGATGCTGAAAAGTATATCAAAATTTTTACATTTTTAGATAGAGCAACTATAGAACAATTAATAAAAGATCATCAAGAATCACCACATTTACGATTGCTTCAAAAGCGTTTAGCGGAAGAAGTAACGACCTTTGTACATTCCAAAGCTGATTTTGAAAATGCGGAAAAGGCCTCTCATATTTTATTTAGCAAATCGTTTAAAGCTGATATAAAAACCCTGGATGAAAAAACATTTTTAGATGTTTTTGAAGGTGTGCCTTTAGCAGAAATTACTAGAACAGATTTTGATAAAGGTTTAGATATGATTGGTGCTTTAGCAGCTCACACTAATTTTTTAGCTTCTAATGGTGAAGCTAGGCGTGCGCTAAAAGAAAATTCCATTTCTGTGAATAAGGAAAAAGTTACTGATACCTATATGCTTTCAGATGATGATTTAATAAATAATCAATACATCATTATTAATAAAGGAAAGAAAAACACCTATATATTAAAGGTAATCTAATGTTCGTTCAGATATAAAATAAGAAAGGTTATAAATAGAAACGTCCCGAATTAATTCGGGACGTTTCATTTCTAATCAACCAACTAAAAAAAATTAATCTTTTTCATAGTATAGGTTTAGTCGTAATAATTGTCAATTCCTTACAAAGCCATTAAATTACATCCACGAATATCTGAATTATCAAAGCGTCCAATAATTTCAAAAGACCCATCTGTGTGTATTTTTCCTAAATCTTGTGTTGCAAGGAATGCACAGGAATTTATATTGGCTAAATCTATTATATTTAAGCCGCCGGTTTTACCAGATTTTTGAATGGTTAAGGCATCTTCTGTATCACGGGTTAAAACGCGCATCCATGGTGGGCAATTAAAAATGCCATGGCCTTTGGAATAAGCCTGACTTAATAATTCGGTCATACCATACTCACTATGAATTTCAAGAACACCGAATCCTTCTTTTAAAATATCATGAAGTTCATTTCTAATCAATTCTTTGCGTCTGCCTTTCATGCCACCTGTTTCCATAACGATGGTGTTTTTCAATTGAAATTGATGAAATTCTACCAAATCCAATAGCGCAAAGGACACACCAATGAGTATTACCTTTCGGTTTTGAGATTCTAATTTTAATAAGGTATTTTTTAATGCCTCTAAATTGTTTAAATAGAAACCGCTTTCAACCTTTTTTGATTGTTTTATTAACGCATCTGCCATATATATTAATGACGAGCCATCACGTTCCAAATAACTCGGAAGTAAGGCTAAAACCACATAGTCTTCAACGTTACCGTAAAAGGTTTCAAAACCGGTTTCAAAGCTCTGTTCGTATACAGATAAGTCGGTTACAAAGTGTTTGCTAGTTGATTGTCCCGTAGTTCCAGAACTTGTAAATATTTTTTGAACTGTATGGGTTGTGCTTACAATATTATGTGACTTAAAAAACTGAATTGGCAGGAATGGAATGTCTTCGAATTGATGAATATCACTCGGGTTTTTATATAACAAATCGCAAAAAGAACGATACACGATATTGTTTTCAAACTGATATTTAAAAACTTCAAGCGCCTGTTTTTGGAATGCTTGTTCGGAATTAATGTTAAAAATGTCAGACGGTTGTATCATGACAACAAAAGTATGTAAAATAAAAAAGCGCTACCAATTGGTAGCGCTTTAAAAATTATAAATAGAGTTGATTATTTAATTACTAATTTTTTAGTAACTGAATTTCCATTTTGAGTTATTCTTAAAATATACAACCCAGAATTTAATGACGATACATTAAGACTGTTATTTGAAATTGTATGATTCAATACGTTCTTTCCTAATACATCATAAACGTTTACCGAAATAGCTTCAGCAGACGGGCTTGAAATGTTTACAAAACCGTTTGTTGAAGGGTTTGGATAGACATTGAAAGTCGTTGATGTAAATGAATCTGTTGATAAGGTATTAGAGTATGATCCAACCGGCACTGGTGTAACAGCGGCAGCATTCGTTGTTTCGCCATCTAAAGCATCAATACCACTAAACGACCAGTTAGCAATTACAAAACCACCATCAGGACCCGTATCTGATACTCTGTAAGCCCAGCCATCAGTATATTCCCAAGCTTCGCCTGTACCATCAACGTTAATATCACCAAAAGTATCAATAACAACGCCGTTTTCAAATAATTCCACAGCATCATCACCATTAATACCCATTGGGCCAGAAGCTGTATAATCAGGAGCAAAACCAAAGAAATTAGCGAACTCTACAGCTTCAGAAGCTACATAGATAAAATCTCCAGCTGACGCAGAAACTGCTGGGAATGTAAATTCTTGTCCATCAGTTCCACCACCATTATTAGCACTGCCTAAGCCATATAAACTTAAATCGGCAACATTTTGTAAAACATAAATTTCAACACCTTTTGGAGTTCCTCCACCTAGAGGACCATCAAAAACTGCTGTTAAAACAAGTGAATTTGTAGCGGCACCAAAGACATTACCAGATAATGCTACGGTTTGATCCGTTGTTCCAGTGGAAGCAACTGTTACATCACCAGCATAGCTATTTACAGGTAAACCAGCAGCAAGTCTAACAAATACATCTGTACTCGCTATTGCTCCTGTACCATCAGGTGTAATAGAAACTGAAGAAGCAAAACCACTACCAGAAGTTAACGAAACTTCAAAGCTTGTTGGCGCAGTAACTACAATATCGTTTGTTAAAAACAAACCTTCAACTGAAAAGGAATCTTCGTTAGAAGGACCAGAACCTACTGAATAATTAAGTGCATTTACAAAGGCCGTTACCGTTACTAAAGGATTAGCAGCTGAAACAGTTCCTGATAAAGCTACAACACCGTCTGAAGCTCCTACTGCAGAAGCTGTAGCGTTTCCTGTATACGTAGCAGGGGTTAAACCACTAGCTAAACGTACATAAACAATTGTACTCGCAGCAACGCCAGTACCATCAGTTGGAACAGTTACAAACGTTGTAAAACCACTACCAGACGTTAATGACACTTCAAAGTTAGAAGGCGCAGTTACGGTAATATCCGTTGATAAGTTAACACCACCAACACTAAAAGAATCTTCAGCAGAAGGACCATTTCCTTCAAAATAGTCTAATCCAGCTACATCAGCACCTACAGTAATTAAAGGGCCTGTTGCAGTACCAATCCAGCTACCCGGATCGAAATTTACAGTATCTTGAGGTGTACCTACATGAGATGTACATCCAGAAACTGTACTATCAGCCCAAACATTCCATTCAGATTCATCCCAAGTTGGATTTCCTGAAGTTACAGATGCTTTTCTCTCTGCACGTCCATCTTCAAATTCGTGACATGTTCCAGTACCATCTTCACCAGGCACACCAAATTGGTCAACTAATGTTGCACCATCATATAATTCTAAATTATCATCACCATTACTTCCTGCAACATCGTTAGAGGCTGGGTCCCATTGGTTTGGGGCAAAGCCATATGTGTCTAGAAATACAGAGTCTTCCGGTCCTGTAGCAATAATGTAAAAACCACCAGCTGGAATTGTACCAGTTAAAGCTAATGTTTGAGATACCGTTGCACTAGCATTTGTATATTTGTCTATTCGCCAAGTGCTTAAATCAACAGCGGTTGCGCCCGCATTGTATAACTCAATATAGCGAGCATCCGCATTATCATTTGGATCTGCAAGTTCAGTAATAAAGACTTGACCAAAAGAAGTCATCGTCATTAAAACCGTTAATAATAAAAAGTAAATTTTTTTCATAATTGAATGTTTAATTGTTTTAAAAGAATTAAAAAACAAATATACGTAGAATTAGCCTTTTATCTAAAAATATTAATAGATAAGTTGCTTTTTTACAATAAGATAATATAGGTAATATTTATTTAACAATCAGCTTTCTAGTAGCGCTGATATTGTTTTCCGTAATCTTAATGATGTAGATACCTGGCTTTATTTTGGAGATGTTTAATTCTTTGCCAGAAAGTGTTTCGGATAGAATTTTTTTACCAAGAACATTATAAATTTCAACTTGTTTTGTTAAGTTGTTTTTAGTAACTACATATAATTTACCGTGACTAACAGGATTTGGATAAACGGATAAGTTCTCCATGTTTTCTTCCTGAATCATATCATTTTTATCTGATGATTGTGCAAAGCCAATACGGCTGAAAAGCATAAAAAAAAGAAAAAGTAAATAGGTAATCGTTTTCATAAGCAACAATACATGACATTAGTAAAGATACAAAAATAATATATCAAATAGTTTGCCAAAAAATGAAAACTAGCTCATGTTATTATTATCAACTTGTAAGCTTAAGGTTACCTTAATGTTATTTATAGTTGTTAGAGGTTTTTAGCAGCTTATAAATTTTATCTTTGCAAGAGTCAATGTTTAGAGCTTTATGAAAAAACGCAATATCAAAATTTTATTAGTAGATGACGAACCAGATATTTTAGAAATAGTTGGGTATAATTTATCTTCTGAAGGCTATGAAATTTTTACAGCAAAAAATGGATTGAAAGCCGTAAAACTTGCAAAAAAAGTAAGGCCGCATCTGATTATAATGGATGTTATGATGCCTGAAATGGACGGTATTGAAGCCTGTGAGCTTCTGCGCAAAGAACCCGATTTAAAAGAAACTATTATAACCTTTTTAACTGCTCGTGGTGAAGATTATTCGCAAGTTGCGGGATTTGACGCAGGAGCTGATGATTATATTACGAAACCTATAAAACCTAAAGTTTTAATCAGTAAAGTGAAATCGTTATTGCGTCGTTTCAAAGAAGATACACCAACGGAAGCCATTGTTGAAATTGGTAATTTGGTGATTAATAGGGAAGAGTATAAAATTGTTCTAAATGATGAGGAACTAATTTTGCCTAGAAAAGAATTTGAATTATTATCTTTATTGGCATCAAAACCAGGCAAAGTTTTTAAAAGAGAAGATATCCTTGATAAAGTCTGGGGAAATGAAGTGGTTGTTGGTGGTCGTACTATAGATGTTCATATTAGAAAATTACGTGAAAAAATTGGAGACGATTCATTTAAAACCGTTAAAGGTGTTGGTTATAAGTTTGTGGATTAATGCAAAAACTAAAAAAAACGTATAAGTTCGCGATTAAAACATCGCTATTTATTACCATATTGTTAACACTCCTTTTGAGTGTTTTTTTGTTTGCCCTTCAAGCATTTACATGGCTAATTATACCATTTGTTTTACTGTTTGGAGCAGTTTCCTTTGTTATTATTCAATATCGCGTAGAGCGCTTTATATATAGACGTGTAAAAAAAATATACGACGATTTAACCCTTCTAGAATCAGCTTCTTTAACCAAACAACCCATAACTACTGATATGGCAACGCTTACCAAGGAAATTGATAAGTATGCAAAAGACAAGAAATTGGAAATTGAAACGCTTAAAGTTCGTGAGGAATACCGAAAAGAATTTTTAGGAAACGTATCTCATGAATTAAAAACACCATTATTCACTGTTCAGGGCTATATTTTAACCTTATTAGATGGTGCTATTGATGATAAACGTATTCGAAAACGCTATTTACAGCGGGCTAGTAAAGGTGTAGAACGCCTTATTTATATTGTGAAAGATTTGGATATGATTACCAAATTAGAAGTGGGTGATTTAAGTTTAAAGAAAGAAGTTTTTGATGTGGTTGAACTCATTAAAAATGTTTTCGAATTGCTTGAAATGAAAGCCGCCAAAAAGAAAATCACTTTGACTTTTGATAGAGTTTACCCGGAAGCAATTCTAGTTTATGCAGATAAGGAACGGATTGAGCAAGTTATTACTAACCTTGTTGTAAACTCCATTAAATATGGAAGAGAAAAAGGCACCACAGAAATTGGCATTGAAAACTTAATTAAAAATAAAGTCATTGTTCGCGTTACTGATAATGGCGAAGGAATTACCGAAGAGAATTTATCACGAATTTTTGAACGCTTTTTCCGCGTTGATAAAAGTGGTTCGCGAAAAGAAGGTGGATCAGGTTTAGGCTTATCCATTGTAAAGCATATTATTGAAGCGCATAACGAGCGCATTTACATGGAAAGCGAATTGGAAGTGGGTAGCGAGTTTTCATTCAGTATGGAAAAGGCTAAATAAGTCGGTATAATCTATCTTATAATTATAAGCACTCAAACCTTTGTAATCGCATACAGACTTCAGTTTGTCCATGGTAAATTCATCCTGTTTGCAATAGGGAGCCAAATTGGTTTCTTGCAACCGTTCAGCTAAATAGTTTTGCTCAAATTGTCCTGGAGTGGGAATAAAGAAGGCTTTCTTCTCTAATTTTGCTAAATCCATGATGGTTGTGTAACCTGATCTTGAAACAATTAATTGACTTTGGTTGATAGCATCTTCCAACAAACTACTAGTTAAATAATTGTAAATCGTGATATTACCAACAACATTTTTTAGTATTTCGCTTTCTACAATGCCTTTTACCAAAATTACGTGGCCATTAAATGTAGCAAATTCATGCAAGAGCTTTGTTTCTAAATATTGACGTTGCGGCTCGGGGCCAGAAAGAATAACAAGAACGTCGTGTTTTATTGGACGCTTTTTTTTAACAAATCGGCTTAATGGACCTATATATTTTACTTTAGAATTGGGCTTTTTAGTATGTCCTAGTTTGCCGCTTAAATTAGTGCTTTCAGCAACGTCGGGAACCCAACATTGGGTGAATTTATTTATAATATGACTATGCATTTTAGTACTAAACCATGTGGTGCTTCCGCTTAAAACTCGCAGTTGATGCGTGATAAATACCGAAGGGATGTCACGTGAATACACACCAAAACGATTATCTGAAATAAGGCCTTTAATTTGATATTCGGCAATAATTTTATCGGTTGCTAATTTTTCTGCCTTTATATTTTTTAAAATTTTTGGAGAATCTTTAAGTAGTTTGTATTTAAAGTTTTTCCCATTTTTTGCATAGGTAATATTGTAAGCGGGTAACTCTAAACAAGTAAGTTCAGGGAATTCATACTTCAGTAAAGTCAATGCAGCACCATCACTAGCCAATATGGGTATAAAATTTTGCTGAAGGAGTGCCTTAATAATTGGAATGCATCTAGTAGCATGACCAAGTCCCCAATTTATAGGCGCAACCAAAATGTGTTTTTTTTCTTCCATGAAAAACAAAGGTAAGCATATATGCACTTCCACATATTTACGTAATTTTGTCAAAACTTTTTTAAACAATACAATAAAATTGGGTAGTAAAAATAAATTAAGACGTTTTAACGAAAACGAGACCTTTAAAAATGTTGTTCAACCAACACGTGAGGAGCTTGTGAATAAAGAATTTGCCTTAAAAGGACATTGGAATCGCGATTTTTTTAAAAATGAGCATCCTATCGTTTTAGAATTAGGTTGTGGTAAAGGTGAATATACCACGGCGATGGCAGAAAAATATCCCCATAAGAATTTTATTGGTGTGGATATAAAAGGTGCACGTTTTTGGCGAGGAGCTAAAACAGCACTTGAAAATAATATGCCTAATGTTGGTTTTTTGCGTACGCAGATTGAATTAATAGATCATGCTTTTGCCGCGCACGAGGTGGATGAAATTTGGATTACTTTTCCGGATCCACAAATAAAATATAAACGGACCAAGCACCGAATGACGAATGCTGAATTTCTAGCACGTTATAAAACCATTTTAAAACCAGATGGTGTCATGAATTTAAAAACCGATAGCGAATTTATGCATGGCTATACATTAGGTTTACTGCATGGAGCAGGTCATGAGGTGTTATACGCCAATCATAATGTTTATAAACAAGAAGGAAGTCCCGAGGAAGTAACGAGTATACAAACTTTTTACGAAAATCAATATTTAGAACAAAACAAACCAATTACGTATATTCGGTTTAAAATTAAAGGTTAGTGAATATATCGCTTGTTTTCTTTATTAGTTTTCTGACAACTTTCTTGGCAACATTGCCACCAGGATTGTTGAACATGACAGCTGCTAAAATCAGCTTAAAAGAAAACCTGACTCGAGGGATTATGTTCTCTTTAGGCGCTTGTTTAATCATTATATTTCAGGCGCTAATAGCAACTGTTTTTGCACGCTATTTAAGTAATCATCCAGACGTTATTGAAATTTTACGTATCGTGGCTTTAATTATTTTCGCCATAATAAGTGTGTACTTTCTGTTTATAGCCAAGAGTACTGAAAAAGAGAAAAAAGATGTTGATGTTCGGAGTAAAACAAGCCGATTTTTTCATGGTATGTTTTTGTCGTCTATAAATGTCTTTCCTATTCCATTCCAAGCTTATGTAGCTATTAGTTTAGCGTCATTTGGAGTATTAGAATTTCATAACATTGGAATTGCTTCGTATGTGTTAGGTGCCTCTTCTGGGGCTTTTGTGGCTTTGTATATTTACATGATCTTTTTTGATAAAATTAAAGATCGGAAAATAGCCTCTCAAAAAAGCATGAATTATCTTATTGGTATTATTACTGGACTGGTGGCAATTGTAACGCTCTTCAATATTTTAAAGGATTTATAATGAAATTAGAAACGCTTAATTTTTATGAGAAGGTTTATGAGGTGGCAAGGCTAATTCCTTATGGTCGTGTAACTAGTTACGGTGCTATTGCCAAATATTTGGGAGCAGCACGCAGCGCACGAATGGTTGGTTATGCTATGAATGGTTCGCACACCAAGGATGTTCCGGCACATCGCGTAGTAAATAGAAAAGGTTTGTTAACTGGTAAGCATCATTTTCATGGTACCAACCTCATGCAACAACTTTTAGAAAATGAAGGTGTTAAGGTGATTGAAAATCAAATTCAGGATTTTGATAGGCTTTTTTGGGAACCTATGAGGGAGCTATAAGCTTTCCCTGCTTTTTAATGAAGGTAAAAAATATATGTAAAGACCTCGATAACCAAACTAAATCCAAGCATCAATCATTTCAATTAAAGCATTTCAAATTCTAAACAATTCACTGTATATTTGTAGTTTAGAATTATTCTCAATAAACTATTAAGCAACTATTGTTACAAACACAAACAATAGCTGTTTTATCTTTACAAAATAGTATGGCTATGAAATTAGAAAAACAAGATATATTAAAGGCACTCGAAACCATAACAGTTCCTGGCGAAGGGCAAAATATGGTGGCAAGTGGTGCTGTAAAAAATGTGATGACCTTTGGTGATGAGGTTATTGTAGATATTACCATTACCAATCCAACCTTACAAGCCAAAAAGAAAACTGAAGTTGAAATACTAAAAGCTATTCATGAGCATGTTTATGAAAAAGCTAAAATCACTATTAATGTGAAGGTAGATGTGCCAGCTGCAAAACCTAAAAATGAAATTAAAGGAAAAGCCATTCCTGGTATTAAAAATATAATAGCTGTAGCTTCCGGAAAAGGAGGTGTAGGAAAATCTACTGTTACGGCAAATTTAGCCGTAACCTTATCTAAAATGGGTTTTAAAGTTGGGGTTTTGGATGCCGATATTTACGGACCATCCATGCCAATTATGTTCGATGTTGAAAATGAAAGACCTTTAGCAACCACAATTGATGGAAAATCTAAAATGAAACCCGTTGAAAATTACGGTGTTAAAATTTTATCCATTGGCTTTTTTACACAACCAAATCAAGCGGTTGTTTGGCGTGGTCCTATGGCAGCAAAAGCATTAAATCAAATGATTTTTGATGCTCATTGGGGCGAACTCGATTTCATGTTAATTGATTTACCACCTGGAACAGGAGATATTCACTTAAGCATTATGCAATCGCTTCCTATTACAGGAGCAGTAGTTGTTAGTACACCACAAAATGTGGCACTCGCCGATGCTAAAAAAGGTGTCGCCATGTTTCAACAAGAAAGCATTAATGTACCCGTTTTAGGGATTATAGAAAATATGGCTTATTTCACACCAGAGGAATTACCAAATAATAAATATTATATATTTGGTCAAGAAGGTGCTAAAAATTTAGCTTCGGATTTAAATGTGCGTTTTCTTGGTGAAATTCCATTAGTGCAAAGTATCCGTGAAGCAGGGGATTTAGGTCGTCCAGCAGCCATGCAAACAGCAACACCACTTGAAAAAGCTTTTGAAAAGTTGACCCAAAATGTTGTTGAAGAAGTAGTAAAGCGTAATGATGATTTACCACCAACTGAAGCAATTAAAATTACCACCATGGCTGGATGTTCAGCCGTTAAAAAATAGGTTATGACCACAGAAGAACTACGATTAAACATTGAAAAGGCACTGGATGAAATCCGTCCATTTTTACAAAGTGATGGAGGCGATATTTCGTTGTTATCTATTGAAGATGATAAACTTGTTAAGGTGCAATTGCAAGGTGCATGTGTAGGTTGTAGCGTAAACCAAATGACCTTAAAGTCAGGTGTAGAAATGACAATTAAAAAGTATGCACCACAAATACAAGAGGTTATAAATGTTGAAGCTTAAATGATCACTGCCGTTTAGGAGTTGGTCAGGCTTTTACTACGCGCACTCGTTTAAAAGCGCAAACAAATTACGCAATCGGTTAGGCAACCTGATAAATATCATACTATGTAGCATATATTTATTAGAAATTTGTATCCGAAATTAAAGTTGAATAAAAAGAATTTCCCAGGGAATTGGGTAAGACTATGATCAAAACAGATATACTTATTATTGGCGCTGGGCCAACCGGATTATTTACCGTTTTTGAAGCTGGATTATTAAAGTTAAAATGTCATCTTATTGATGCATTACCACAAGCAGGTGGGCAATGTACCGAACTATATCCTAAAAAACCCATTTATGATATTCCCGCTTACCCAGAAATTTTGGCAGGCGATTTAACACTTAAACTCTTGGAGCAATGCAAGCAATTTGAACCAGGATTTACACTGGGTGAACGAGCCGAAACCATAGAAAAACAAGAAGATGGCAGTTTTATTGTAACGACCAATAAAGGAACACAGCATCAAGCACCTGTTGTTGCTATTGCTGGTGGTTTGGGTAGTTTTGAACCACGAAAACCGTTAATTGATAATCTGGCACATTTTGAAGATAAAGGTGTGGAATACATGATTAAAGATCCTGAAATTTATCGTGATAAAAAAGTGGTAATTGCGGGAGGTGGCGATTCGGCATTGGACTGGAGTATATTTTTAAGCAATATAGCAAGCGAGGTAACCCTTATTCACCGTAGAAATGAATTCCGTGGCCATTTGGATTCTGTTGAAAAAGTTCAAGAACTAAAAAATCAAGGAAAAATAAATCTGATTACACCTGCTGAAGTCATTGGTCTGGTTGGGCATAATAAACTTCAAGCTGTGGTGGTGTCACAACCCACCCAAATTGAAACAGAATATGAAATCGAGTGCGACCATTTTATTCCGCTTTTCGGGCTATCGCCTAAATTGGGTCCTATTGCCGATTGGGGATTAGAAATTGAAAAAAATGCCATTAAAGTAGATAATTGCTTGGATTATCAAACTAATATTCCCGGAATTTTTGCCATTGGAGATGTTAACACATATCCAGGTAAATTAAAACTAATTTTATGTGGTTTCCATGAGGCAACACTTATGTGTCAATCAGCTTATAAAATTATAAATCCAGGAAAACGCTATGTGCTAAAGTATACAACCGTAGCTGGTGTAGATGGTTTTGATGGTAGTAGAAAAGAAGCGCCAAAGGCTGTAGTTAAAGCCTTCGATTAATATTACGTCCTTTAGATTGTCAAAAAAAAATACTTAAGATGGAACAAGATATTAATATAACAATTATAGACCGTGATGGGGTTTCTCATTCTATTGAAGCACCTACAGACATGGCTATGAATCTCATGGAAGTTGTTCGTAGTTATGAGCTAGCTCCAGAAGGAACTATAGGTATTTGTGGCGGTATGGCTATGTGTGCTAGTTGTCAATGTTATGTTTTAAGTGATACACCATTACCGGAAAAGCAAGATGATGAAGAAGCCATGTTGTCTGAAGCATTTAATGTAAAAGATAATTCGCGTTTAGGCTGTCAAATCCAAATGACACCGGAAATGGAAGGGTTAAAAGTAGAATTAGCGCCAGAAGAATAGATTTAACACCAATTTTCTGTATCATTGTTTGTGCCTTATTGACATTTTTTGTATTCTATATTTCCGAAATACTAATCCTTTAAAAGTCATTTATGGCATTATTTAAAATATTTGTAGATAAGAAAGGACTTTACCACTTTTTATTAAAATCCGATTCCAAACATATCGTTTTTATAAGTGCAGGCTTTTCTTCTAAAGCAAATTGCATTAAGAAAATTCAAACGGTTAAACATAATTCGAAAAATGATCGTGCATTTTCCCGTTTAAAATCAAAATATGGCAATCCCTATTTTAAATTTAGAAAAATTAAAACGGACGAAACAATTGGCATTAGTGAGTTGTTTTTAAATAAATCATTAATGGAGCGTAAAATTGAAGCCATTAAGCAATCGGCAGTTCATGCTCCTATTGATAAGTTAACCTATACTATTTAGCTTGGTAATCTGTTAATTTTCGTGGTCCTTCTAGTAGCACACGTACAACTCGTAATGTGCCATCATCCGTTGTTGCAATTTGCCATTTTATTAACGCTATTTCGCCATTTTCAATTTCAATACCAGTAATACTTCTAGGGAAAACACAAGAACCATCATTAAAAAAAGCTATGTCCTTTGGTTCTGGAAATCGAGGTCTGTGGGTATGCCCAACAATGGTAATCAGATTGTTATTTTGTGTAATCCAGTTTTTTATAAGTCGTTCAATTCGCATCAATTCCAAACGGTTTTTTGCAGGACTTGTGGGGTTTGATATTCCCATCACATTTAAGGGTTTCCATAGAACACGAACCAAAAATCGGCTCCATTTCCAAAACGTATAATTCCACCAATCAGCTTGATGACCGTGGGTTAAAAAAAGTTCTTGTTGCGTTTCTTCATGCTTTAAAACAATAGCTTCATTAATTTGAATATCAGGAAATAAAGGTTCCGCCTTTCCGGTTATGGGTTCAAAATAAGTGGATAAATGCTTTTTAACATAATTAGGGTCTTTGTAAACCATGTCATGATTTCCATATAGTAGATGCAATCGGTTGTTTTTGTAGAATTCCTTGAGCAATAAATACACATGCTTATGCGCTTCAAAAATGGTTTTGAAGGTTCTGTGTTCCCAAAGCTCATCACCATCACCTAGTTCAATATAAGTGAACCCTTCAGCATAATAGTGTTTTAAGGCATGGAAATAGGCGTTTTGATTGTTGGCGAAATCGTCGGCAAAACTATTGTCGCCTCTGTGACAATCACTAAATAGTACAAATTTAGAACGATTATCAAACTTGATGATTTTTGCCTCATGTAAAGCTCTATCTAAACGTTTTTTGCTGGATATCATAACGTAAATGTAAACAAAAATGCATAAAAAATGCTTCCCAACTATGAGAAGCATTTTCTTGAAATTTTAAATATTAATCACGCCCGATTAACATTCAGGCAGCGCAATATTAAATTATTTAAAAGCATTTAATCCTGTAACATCCATTCCTGTAATGAGTAAATGAATGTCATGCGTGCCTTCATAAGTAATAACACTTTCAAGGTTCATGGAATGGCGCATAATAGAATATTCACCCGTAATTCCCATGCCACCTAACATTTGGCGTGCTTCACGTGCAATTTTAATGGCCATCTCCACATTATTACGTTTTGCCATAGATATTTGTGCAGATGTTGCGGTTCCGTTTTCACGCATAACACCAAGTCTCCAAGCTAATAATTGTGCTTTGGTGATTTCGGTAATCATTTCTGCTAATTTTTTTTGTTGCAATTGAAATTGTCCAATGGGTTTGCCAAATTGAATACGTTCTTTACTGTAACGTAAAGCGGTATCATAACAATCCATAGCTGCTCCAATAGCTCCCCAAGCAATACCAAAACGTGCAGAGTCTAGACAGCCAAGTGGAGCGCCTAATCCAGATTTGTTTGGTAATAGGTTCTCTTTAGGAATTTTTACATTATCAAAAATAAGTTCGCCAGTTGCAGAGGCACGAAGCGACCATTTATTATGGGTTTCAGGTGTTGTAAAACCTTCCATACCGCGTTCTACAATTAATCCGTGAATACGGCCTTCTTCATTTTTAGCCCAAACCACAGCTATTTGACAAAATGGTGCGTTGGAAATCCACATTTTTGCACCATTTAAAAGATAGTGGTCACCCATATCTTTAAAGTTTGTTGTCATGCCGCCAGGATTAGATCCATGATCAGGTTCCGTTAATCCAAAAGAACCAATCCATTCACCAGATGCTAATTTTGGTAAATATTTGTTGCGTTGTGCCTCATTACCATATTTCCAAATTGGGTACATAACTAAAGACGATTGAACCGAAGCTGTACTTCTAACCCCAGAATCACCACGTTCAATTTCCTGCATGATTAAGCCATAAGATATTTGATCCAATCCTGCGCCACCATATTCTTCTGGAATATACGGGCCAAAAGCACCAATCTCTGCTAGTCCTCCAATAATAGATTTAGGAAATTCTGCATTTTGTGCAGCTTCTTCAATAATTGGAGATACATCGCGCTTCACCCATTCTCTAGCAGCATCACGTACTAATTTATGTTCTTCTGTTAAAAGCTCATCCAAGTTATAATAATCAGGAGCTTCAAATAAATCTGGCTTCATATTAATTGTTTTGTTATAAATGTCTAGCAAAGATAATGAAAACGTTTTCAGTCAACAATTTAATAATCTTTTTTTCAGCGTTAAAAATGGGCGTATTTATCTCCTATTCCATTGCAATATAAAACTAGAAAAAATCATTTTTCTTTCTTCAATAAATAGGCATAGGGCTCCATGCCTTTGGTGTGGTCAAAAACAACTTTCAATACAGCAATTAAAGGCAAAGAAATTACGGCACCAACAACACCCCAAAGGGTTGAGAATAAAATAATTCCAAATATGGTTATAAAAGGATTTAAATTAATTTCGTCTCCTATAACCCAAGGTGTCAACACGTAATTTTCAATTAATTGCGCTGCTGAAACCACACCAATAACTATAAGTGCTGGTGTGGATCCTGCATATAAATAGGAAAGAATAACCGCAACACCACCACCAATTACATTTCCAACATAAGGTACAATGGAAAATAATGCGGCAAAAAGCGCTAAAAATAAAGCGTAAGGAACAGATCCTATTAGAAACCCAATATAGTAGATGCCGAAAAGGAATAACATAATTTTACCCTTTCCAACAAAATAGTTTTTTGTGATTTTTGCTGAATTCACTAAAAGGGAACTCATAGCTTTATCATTAGAAGATAGCTTTTTGAAAAAATTTATAAATTGTTTCTTTTGCATTAGAAACAGAATGATATAAACAAAAATTATAAGAGATTGGGAGAGTAAACTCATTAAGGATGATAGGAATGCACTAGCCAAGCCTTCAGCTTTTTGAACCAATTTTTTATTGTTATCTATATAATCTTTATAATTCCAATTTAATTGCTCATTTGTCCATTGTGAGAAAACATTCAGTTTTTCTGTGGCTTTTTCCTTCATAGTTGGCCAATCTTCAGCCATATTATTTATTTGAGAGCTTATAAGCCAAAAGAGTAATGAAAATACGGCAAGCATTAGCAAAATGGCTATCGTTATAGCCAACCAATTTGGTAACCTCCAGCTTTTAAATTTTTTTACTGGAATATCAAGTAAAATAGCAATGATAGCAGCCACTAATAAGGGCATAATTAGACTTTGTCCAAAATACAACAAGGTCAAAGTGCCACCAAATAGTAAAAGTGTCTTTATTTGATTTAATGCTGAAATTTCTATTTTAGGTGTGCTCAAAATTGGAAGGAATTATAGTGTTTAACTCCATAAAACTACGGTAAAAATTGGCAAACATGGCAAAATATCCAAAATTTACATTTTCAGATAAAAATCTTTAGTAAGTGTTACATAAGCATCTGTGTACTGATGTCTTCCGGTTTCAATGATAAGATTGGTTTTTTCTATCGGTACTTCTGTCCGTGTAAAACTAATTAAACTGCGTTTAATTTCGGCGTCGGGATTTCCTTGAACCCGTGTTAACCGGTTTGGAAATAATTGAAAAGTTGCCGCCAAACTAATAAAACTAGCTTCCGCTTGAAAAGGAATAATAACAGAAAACACACCTGCTGCTGAAAGTAACTTGGCAACACTAGCTAAAAGATGATTAAATGGCATGGCATCTTGAAATCTGGCTGTATCACGCTGATGGTTATCTGTTTTAAAATCTTCGGAATAGAAAGGCGGATTAGAAATGATGAGGTCATATTGGTCGTCAATTTCTTCAACAAATTCCTCTAGAGAAGCGTGGTAACAAAAGAGTCTGTCTGCCCATACAGAGTGTTCAAAATTATCTACACATTGCTCATAAGCGTTATCATCAATTTCAAGTGCATCTATAACTTCTGCGGCACTCCTTTGCGCTAGCATTAATGCTAACACACCTGTTCCTGCTCCAATATCTAGAATAGAGAACGGATGGTGTTTAATAGAAGTCCAAGCGCCCAGTAACACCGCATCCGTACCGATTTTCATGGCGCAACGGTCTTGGTTTATGGTGAACTCTTTAAATTTAAAATTGGACATAAGAATGAATTATAGTTTCATTTGCTAAAATATTCTTAATTGGGAAAATAAGCAGATTTTAATGCTGTAAATTTACCCTTGAATATATTTACTTATGATAGCCCCAACTTTCCCAGATAATGAAAAGCAAAGACAACGTGCTGTAGAGCAGTATAATTTATTAGATACGCTACCTGAAGCAAGTTATGATGAAATTACCGCTTTAGCATCGTTTATAACGGATGCACCTATTTCTTTAATTACACTATTAGACAACGATCGAAATTTTTTCAAATCTGCTCATGGCTTTCCACTTACGGAATCGCCTAGAGATATTTCATTTTGTGGTCATGCAATTATTTCTGACCATCCAATTACAATCATAGAAGATGCGCGCAAGGATATTCGGTTTAAAGATAATCCTTTAGTTACAAATCAAAATGCCGTTTTTTATGCGGGTGTTCCTTTAGTCAATCAAGAAGGTTATAGATTAGGAACCCTTTGTGTTTTTGATACAGAGCCTAAAACACTAAATGAAAAACAAATAATGACCTTAAAGGTTTTGGCTAGTCAGGTCATGCGCTTGTTTGAACAGCAGTTAGTGAATTTAAAATTAGAAAAACTGAAGGAAGAGTTGCTGTTACGTAATGAAAACCTTAAGAAATTTGCTAATGTTGTTAGTCATGATTTAAAGTCGCCCTTGGCAAATATGACCTCTTTAATCGATTTGGTGGAGTCCGATTTTGAAAAGTACGCCTCTCCGGAATCTCTTGAGTATTTGCAGTTGCTAAAGGATTCTTCAAGCTCATTAAGAGATTATATTGATGGTTTATTAATGTTTTATAGTTATTCTGAATTAGGAAGGAGTGGTTCAGAACAATTAAATTTTGAGGCGTTTATGAAGCATATAAAAAACCTTTGTCAAATAGATTCTGAAGAGATTGTATTTAATTACACGAAAAATATTGGGGATATTATTGTAAATAAATCTGCTTTATCACAAATATTAATAAATTTAATTTCCAATGCTGTTAAGTATAATGATAAGCAGCAGACACGGATAGATGTTTCTTTTTCAAAAAATGAAACGAATTATATGTTTGAGGTTAAAGATAACGGACCTGGTATTCCATTAGGCGAGGAAATAGCTGTTTTCGATTTATTTTCAGTTTATGGTGTGGATAAATACAAAAATAAAGGTACCGGGATTGGTTTGGCTACTGTAAAGAAGCTTGTTGAGGGTTTAGGTGGCAATATAAAAGTAACATCGCCAAAAGATGGTGGTTGTATTTTTAGCTTTAATTTAAAACGATTGGATATTTAATCTAAATACAAATCAATTAAACCTTCTGGCGTATCTAATATAATTTCTTTATTAGCTTTATCTACCTTTACAATAAAAGCATCATTCATAGGAATTAAAATTTCAGTACCATCTTTATCAATTTCAAAAAGTGCTTGTGCAGTTGTGTCATTTACAGATGTTACAATTCCAACGGTTCCAAAATTTACATCTCTTACTTGAAATCCAATGATTTCATGGTAGTAAAATTTATCGCCTTCTAATTTTGGTAATAGATCTAATGGTAAATAAATATCGCATTTTATGAGGGAGTCGGCATCGGCTTCTGTGTCCACATCCTCAAAACGCACGCGCAGTAAATCAGATTTATGGAGTTGGGAAGATTCAATAAAAAAGGGCACCAAATTATTACGTAAATCCACAAACATCGCGTCTAGATTTTCATATAAATCAGGTTCATCCGTATCTAATTTTATAAGTAGTTCACCTTTAAAACTATATTTCGATACTATTTTTCCTAAATAAAAACAATCTTCTTTTTTCATATTTATGGTGTTGCCCTTGGATTCCGATGGTTGTCGGGAGGTAGTCTCACAAAACTCTAATAAAATGGATGTAATAAAAAACCCAGACTTATAAAGTCTGGGTTCAAAAGTATAAAAAATTTTGTTTTTTATTCTTCTTCTTTTGAAGCATCTGCTTCAGCAACAGGCGCATCTTCAGTTGCTTCTTCAGCAACCTCTTCTACTACTGGTGTGTTGGCAGCAATACGCGCTTCATTAGTTGCTTTTTCAGCCTCTAATGCTTTTGCTTTTGCTTCAGCTTGAGCAGCAGTTAAACCTTGCGATTTAGCTTCTACCTTACTAGCTTTTTCTTCTAACCAAGCCGTAAATTTAGCTTCAGCTTGCTCTTCTGTTAATGCGCCTTTTCTAACACCACCTGCAAGGTGATTTTTCAACATAGCACCTTTGTAAGATAAAATACCTTTAGCAGTTTCAGTTGGTTGTGCACCATTCTGTAACCATGTAACGGCACCATCAATGTTTAATTCAATAGTTGCTGGGTTGGTGTTTGGATTATAAAAACCTAATTTCTCTAGGTATTTACCATCTCTTTTTGCTCGTGCATCGGCTGCTACGATCCAGTAATAAGGCTTTCCTTTTTTACCGTGTCTTTGTAATCTAATTTTAACTGACATAAAAATTAATTAGTGAGGTTCGCGACCTCGATTATTAATAAGGGTGCAAATATACTATATTTTTTTGAAATTTAAATAGTTATGTAAAATTCTATTTCTTATAATTTTTATTCTATTTTTGAGTTCTCATTTTAGTACAATAAACATAAAATCATGAAAAAATTATTTGTTTTAGCCCTAGCATTTATAACGGTTTTTAGCTGTGGTGATGAAATTGAATTTAATACACCGGCGTTACAAGGTAAAAAAGATGGTGAGCGTTGGAAGGCCTTGTTTTACAACGCTAGCTTTAATGATGCCGGAAAACTCGTTATTACTGGTGGTGATAATTTTGAATCCATTACCCTAAATGTTGCAGACTTGGCTATTGGAAATTATCCGCTTGGCGTTGGTAATTCAAGCTATGCCGAATTCGTAGATGTAGAAGATGTAGCGTATTCCACAAATAATGAACCGGATCCAGATTTTAGTGTGTATCCTCCTGATGGGTTAATTACTATTTCACGTTATGATGCAGCAAATAATACCGTGTCAGGTGAGTTTTATTTTAATGCCTATTCCAATTCTGGATTAAAAACAGTTAATTTTAGTGAAGGGGTATTTTTCGATTTGCCGCTTCCAATAGGATCTGGCACTAGTATCATGTCTTGTGATGATGCGATTGCACAATCTGCAATTGCTAAAGAATTATATGTAAATACACCAACCACTTCAGATGATTATTCAGCAAATTGTAATGCCTATAAGCAAGCCTTAATCAATCAGCAAAATGCCTGTATAGATGCTGACGGTTTAATACAAGCAGAAATAGATACCTTAATTTGTAATGATGACGATGGTGATGGCATTCTGTCTGTAAATGAGGATGAAAATGGTGATGGAGATCTAACAAATGATAATACAGATGGTGATGCGCTTCCTAACTATTTGGATGATGATGACGATGGCGACTCCCTGTTAACCGTGAATGAAGATGTTAATGATAATGGCGATTTGCGAGATGATGATACCGATGGTGATATGATTCCAAATTTCCTAGATAATGATGACGATGGCGATTCTTTAAACACCATTCTTGAGGATGTTAATGGAAATGGCGATGTAAGAGATGATGATACGGATGGTGATACTATTCCAAATTATTTAGATAACGATGATGATGGAGACGGGATTCTTACCATAAATGAAGACGCCAACGGTGATGGCGATGTAACCAATGATGACACGGATGGCGATACTATTCCAGACTATTTAGATGATATGTAAGGTGATTCTCATAAAAAAATTAACAAACGCGGCTATTTAGTCGCGTTTTTTGTTAAAAAGAGCCAATGTTTTAAAGGTTTATGGCTATATACTTGACTTCAGCCCTTATATCCCTTATATTAAAATAGATGTGAAACAATACGCATCTTTAAAAAACCTATTGAAATTTAAATGAAAGCGATATTATGATGAAGTTCACAGAAGAAATTTCAAACAAATTAAACGAATTATTAGTAAAAAATTATGATGCCGAAAAGGGGTACATTAACGCCATGAACAACGTGGATAACCCCGAGATAAAAATGTTTTTCAAGCGAAGAGCTACCGAGCGTAGCCAATTTGCTAAAGAACTTCGAACGGAAATCCTTCAATATGGAGAAATTCCAGAAGATTCAGGAAGTTTTAAAGGTACCATGCACAGAAATTGGATGTCCTTGAAATCAACGTTTACAACCAATGATGCGGAAGCCATTTTAGAAGAGGCTATTCGTGGTGAAAAAGCAAGTTTAGAAGAATATAAAGAGATTCTGAAAGACCGAACCTTACCACCAAGCATAGACTCCTTGTTAATCAAGCATAAAAATGCGATTCAAAGTGCCATAAACACGGAAAAAGTTCATGAAGAATTAGTATCCTAATCGAAATCATAATTATAAGTAATCAACTACAACTTAATTAAATGTAAATTGTAATTGATTCGGAAAGCGCAATTGGAAACGGTTGCGCTTTTTGTTTAGGTTGAAGTCAGTATTTAATGAGTATTGATGTGTTTTGGAGTTCAAATAGGCGAAATATTTACAATTAACCGCAAGTGCACTTCGTTTTTATAATATCTGCAGGTTATAAATTTCAACACAAAATTGTTTATAACTTCATTTTAAAAAAGCATTAATTCTACGTAATTTTATGGTCTCATTTTTTCCAACAAAGTCATAATTTTTTTAGGTGTTTTGAACTGGTTTTAGTTCAGCTTATCTACAAACCATAAACCTTCCACACGGCAGGCAGGCAATTTAACAACAAAGAATAGATGTACTTAATTTTTGATACAGAAACAACAGGTTTACCAAAACGTTGGGATGCACCAATTACCGATACCGATAATTGGCCAAGATGTATTCAAATTGCTTGGCAGTTACATGACGATATGGGAAACTGTATTGATCATCAGGATTATTTAATAAAACCAGATGGTTTCAATATTCCTTATGATGCTGAAAAAATTCACGGAATTTCAACCGAATTAGCGCAAGAACAAGGATTACCTTTGCAGGCTGTTCTAGAGAAGTTTAATGCCGCCTTAAACAAAACAAAATTTGTAGTTGGACAGAACGTGAAATTCGACCTTAATATTATGGGCGCTGAATTTGTTCGGGGTAATCTTGAAAATAAACTACAAGAATTACCCGTTTTAGATACCTGTACAGAACATACGGCTAGTTTATGTCAGTTGCCTGGAGGTCGTTATGGGAAATTTAAATTACCAACATTAACAGAATTACATCAATATTTATTTAATAAACCATTTGCGGAAGCGCACAATGCCACAGCCGATGTGGAAGCAACTACCCGCTGTTTTTTAGAATTAATTAGACGTGAAGAATACACCAAGGAGCAGTTAGATGTTCAACCGGATTATTTTGAAAAATTTTCCAAAGCGAATCCGCAAGAAATTAAACTGATTGGTTTAAAACACATCAATTTAAAACAAGCCAGTGCCAAGATTCGAGAGCAGATTTTAAAAACCCAAGATGATGGTTTATCGGCTCAAGAAATAAAAGAAAATATTTCGGAGTTAAAAGCTGTTGATTTTGTGCATTTACATAATCATTCGCAGTTTTCAATTTTACAATCAACCATTAGTATCCCAAAATTAGTAGCGGCTGCAGCGGAGCATAATATGCCAGCGGTTGCGCTAACGGATCATGCAAACATGATGGGAGCTTTTCATTTTGTAAAAGCGGTTAGCAATCACAACAAAAACATCCAAGCAAAAAATAAAGAAGCTGAAGCGCTAGGTGAACCTGCAAATTTCCAAGAAATAAAACCCATTTTAGGGTGCGAATTTTTTGTGTGTGAAAATCATACCGATAAATCTAGAAAAGATAACGGTTATCAAATTGTATTACTTGCCAAAAATAAAAAAGGCTATCATAATTTAGCCAAGTTATCATCTCATGCTTTTGTTGATGGTTTTTACTATTTACCCCGAATTGATAAAAAGCTCATTCAACAATACAAAGAGGATTTAATTGTCCTTACCGGAAACTTATATGGTGAAGTGCCAAGTAAAGTTTTAAATATCGGTGAAAACCAAGCTGAAGAAGCACTTTTGTGGTGGAAACAAGAATTTGGGGACGATTTGTATATTGAAATTATGCGTCATAATCAGGAGGATGAAAATCGGGTAAATCCGGTTTTAATTGAGTTTTCCAGAAAGCATAATATTAAATTAGTGGCCAGTAATAATACCTATTACGCCAATAAAGAGGATGCGAATGCACATGATATTTTACTTTGTGTAAAAGATGGAGAAAAGCAAGCTACGCCAATAGGTCGCGGCCGTGGTTACCGTTATGGGATGCCTAATCAGGAGTATTATTTTAAGTCGTCCGAAGCTATGAAGGAACTCTTTAAAGATGTTCCCGAAGCCATCAGTAATATTCAGGAAGTCGTTGATAAAGTGGAAGCTTATGAATTAGCACGTGATGTATTATTACCTGCTTTTGATATTCCAGAGGAGTTTAAAGATGCTGCCGATTTAACAGATAACGGCAAGCGTGGAGAAAATGCGTTTCTACGTCATTTAACCTACCAAGGTGCTAAAAAACGCTATGGTGAAGCGCTTTCGGAAGAAGTCACTGAACGTTTAGATTTCGAATTAAGCGTTATTCAAAACACGGGGTATCCAGGGTATTTCTTAATTGTGGAAGATTTTATTCGCGAAGCTAGAAATATGGATGTCTCCGTTGGGCCAGGTCGTGGATCGGCAGCAGGATCGGTGGTTGCTTATTGTTTATGGATTACCAATATTGATCCGTTGAAGTACGACTTACTTTTTGAGCGTTTCTTAAATCCAGATCGTGTAAGTATGCCGGATATCGATATTGATTTTGATGATGAAGGTAGAAGTCGTGTTATGGATTATGTTATTGATAAGTATGGTAGCAGTCAGGTAGCGCAAATTATTACCTATGGCACCATGGCAGCCAAATCCTCTATTCGTGATACTGCACGTGTATTGGATTTGCCACTATTTGATGCCGATAGGATTTCAAAATTAATTCCTACCATGTCCAAGTTGAGTAAGATTTTTGGCATGAGTGAAAAGGAATTAAGCAGTAAATTCCGTGCCGAAGATTTAGAAAAAGTGAACGAGCTTTTAAATATTTCTGAAGGTTCGGACTTACAGGCTGAAACCGTTAATCTTGCGCGAATATTAGAAGGTTCGGTAAGAAATACCGGAATTCATGCCTGTGGTGTTATTATTACACCAGATGATATTACCAAATTCGTTCCCGTGTCCACGGCTAAAGACTCCGATTTATATGTCACCCAATTTGATAACTCGGTTGTTGAAGACGCTGGATTATTAAAAATGGATTTCTTGGGTTTAAAAACGCTAACTTTAATTAAGGATACCGTTAAAATTGTTAAAGCCAAACATGATATTGATTTGGATCCAGATACGTTTCCTTTGGATGATGAAAAAACGTATGAGTTATTTCAACGTGGCGAAACGGTAGGTGTTTTCCAATACGAATCGCCTGGCATGCAAAAACATTTAAAGGAATTAAAACCGACAGTTTTTGAGGATTTAATAGCCATGAATGCCTTGTACAGACCAGGTCCTATGGAATACATACCAAGTTTTACAAAACGTAAACATGGTAAAGAAGATATTGAGTACGATTTACCAGCTATGGAGGAGTACTTAAAAGAAACCTATGGAATTACCGTTTACCAAGAGCAGGTAATGTTATTGTCGCAAAAACTAGCAAATTTTACCAAGGGTGAAGCCGATGTTTTGCGTAAGGCCATGGGTAAAAAGCAAATTGCGGTTTTGGATAAAATGAAACCGAAATTTATTGCCCAAGCCGAAGCTAATGGGCACGATGCTAAAAAATTAGAGAAAATTTGGAAGGATTGGGAAGCCTTTGCAAGCTATGCCTTTAACAAGTCGCATTCCACTTGTTACGCATGGATTGCTTATCAAACTGCTTATTTAAAGGCGCATTATCCAGCTGAATATATGGCAGCTGTATTATCCAATAACATGAATGATATTAAGCAAGTATCGTTTTTTATGGAAGAATGCAAGCGCATGAAACTGGCTGTTTTAGGGCCTGATATTAATGAGAGCTATTATAAATTTTCCGTAAACCAAGATTATGCCGTTCGTTTTGGTATGGGAGCCATAAAAGGTGTGGGTCATGGAGCCGTAATGACCATTGTAGAAAACCGTAAAAAAGATGGTCCGTTTAAATCAATTTTCGATTTTGCCAAACGTATAGATTTACGAGCAGCCAATAAACGGGCTTTTGAAAATTTAGCACTTGCCGGAGGTTTTGATGGGTTTACAGACACGCATCGTGCGCAATATTTCCATGATGATGGTGATGGTATTACCTTTTTAGAAAAAGCGATTAAATATGGCGCCAAACATCAAGAAAATGAAAACTCGGCACAAGTAAGTCTGTTTGGAGAAGCTAGCGATGTGCAAATAGCAGAACCAGAAGTGCCACCTTGTGAGGAATGGGGAACCATGGAAAAATTAGCCCAAGAAAAAGAGGTAGTTGGTATTTATATTTCGGGCCATCCGTTGGATGATTTTAAAATTGAAATGAAAACATTCTGTAATGCGGAATTAGCCTTATTAGAAAATATAGAACCTTATGTAAATCGCGAATTGACTTTTGGTTGTGTGGTAACCGATGTGCAACATCGGGTGAGTAAGCAAGGAAAAGGTTGGGCTATGTTTACGGTTGATGATTACACCAATAGTTTTGAATTCCGAATTTTTGGCGAAGAATATTTAAAGTTCAGGCACTTTTTACTGAAGAACTCTTTTGTACATGTTAAGATTTTTATTCGGGAAGGTTGGATTAAAAAAGATACAGGCGTACGTGGTGAACCGCGAATTCAGTTTAATAGTTTTCAGTTGTTGCACGATGTGATGGACACCTATGCCAAGAAACTTTCCATCCAATTAAATATAACCGATTTAGAAGAGTCGAAAATAAGTCAATTACAGAATTTATTACGCAGTCATGTTGGTGATCATGCCTTAAATTTTATTGTTTACGACAATGAAGAACAGATAAAATTAAAAATGCCGAGTAGAAAACAAAAGGTGCAAATTTCGCAAGAGTTGTTATTAGAATTGGAGCGTAATGATGTGTTTTATAAGTTGAATTAATGTGTCATACGACACGCACTCGAAGAGCTTAAAAGACTTGATTTAAATTATTGAGGATTTCGAAAAGCATAAAGAGTAAAGAAAAAGAGACGAGAATAGTGTAAAGAAAAAAAATCAAGAAGAAAGAAAACAGATTAAGTTCAAAATTTAACAGATGTCTCAATCTTGTAAATTATTTCGCCAAGGAATTGTTTTTATAGCTAAATGTTAGATTTTTTGAACCATGAACCATGTACTTTCAACGTTCGGTTTCCGTGTAAAGGATAGAGTACTTGCTGGAGCTCTCCCGATTTTTTCTTCGGGAAGCGACGTACGAAAGCCTGACGCTTTGTAGTGACAACGGAAAAGGGGTACACCCAAATAGTTAGTATAACTGCAAGTAATGTAGCCATAAACAAAACAAATTGTCAGGTTGTAAGCTTTGGCAGAATTTTTGACTAATATTGCATAGATGTCTGTTTACAGGCAGTTAAAATTGAAGTATAACATATTAAATTTAAATATTATGGCATTAGAAATTACAGATGCAACGTTTGAGGAAACAGTATTAAAGAGTGACAAACCTGTAATGGTTGATTTTTGGGCAGCTTGGTGTGGACCATGTCGTATGGTTGGACCAATTATTGACGAAATTGGCAAGGAATACGAAGGTAAAGCCGTTGTTGGTAAGGTAGATGTTGACGCCAATCAGGAATTTGCTGCCAAATACGGTGTGCGTAACATTCCTACGGTATTAGTTTTTCAAAACGGTGAAGTAGTAGGTCGTCAGGTTGGTGTTGCACAAAAAAGTGCTTACACGGAGGCTATTGACGCGCTTTTATAGACGTATGTAGAAGCTAGAGAATAAAGGCTAGATTCGAGACTAAAAGATAAAATAGAAAAGGTTTGCTGTTATGGCAAACCTTTTTTAGTTTAGGGCTAACGTAGTTTGGGCGTTTCCAGATAATTTTTGGGTGTACAACCCAAATTCTAAATGATTTTTTAAATCTTCCTTTTGGGAAGCTGTCGTTAAAGCGACAATTGGGTTTATGGATTTACAAAACGAATTAAATAAAGCAGGCGGTTTTAAAAACCTAGAATTACTGGCCAAACAGGTGGTAGAAGGATTTGTTGCCGGTATGCATAAAAGTCCGTTTCATGGATTTTCGGCAGAATTTGCCGAGCATAAAATATATAATCAAGGTGAAAGTACGCGTCATATTGATTGGAAGTTGTTTGCTAAAACGGACAAGCTTTTTACCAAGCGCTATGATGATGAAACTAATTTACGCTGTCATTTAATTGTGGATAATAGTAGCTCTATGCATTATCCAGAGTTGAAGGAATACGGTATAGACGCCTTGAATAAAATAGCTTTTTCGGCATTGGCTTCGGCTAGTTTAATGCATATTTTAAAAAAGCAACGTGATGCCGTTGGCTTGAGCATTTATAGTGATAATTACGATTTTTACGCACCTGAAAAAGGAAGTGAGCGCCATCATCACATGTTGTTGCACCAACTCAATACCATGGTGGTAAAGAAGCCTGTGAGTAGAAAAACGGAAACTTTTACTTATTTGCACCAAATAGCAGAAAAGATTCATAGACGTTCATTGATTTTCTTTTTTACAGATATGTTCCAAACAGAAACCGATGACGCGCAATTATTTGACGCTTTACGGCATTTAAAACACAATAAGCATGAAGTCGTCCTGTTTCATGTGTTTGATAAGGAAAAGGAACTGCAATTTGATTTTGACAATGCGCCCAAGCGTTTTATAGATGTAGAAACGGGTGATCATGTTAATTTATACGCGGATCGTATTAAAGAGAACTATGAAACGGCTATTAAAGACTATTTTAAGGATATTCGCTTAAAATGTCAGCAATATCGTATTGCATATGTGGAAGCGGACATTAATAAAGATTTCAATAACATATTGACAACCTATATGATAGCACGGCAAAAGTTTTTATAAATAAAAAAACTTTAAAATTTATTGAAAAAACATTTGACATATTGAAAAAGCTGTTTATATTTGCACCCGCTTGAGAGGTTATTACGCAAGTAAAAAACGGTTAAGCATGCAATAAAGCAACGGTCTGGTAGTTCAGTTGGTTAGAATGTCGCCCTGTCACGGCGAAGGTCGCGGGTTCGAGTCCCGTCCAGACCGCTAATATTGCAGAAAGCTTCAAGAAATTGAAGCTTTTTTTTGCAATAAAACTGCCTAGGTAGTTAAAAATTTAGTTGTGTTGTTTTATCTCGGCAGTAATGTTGAGGTAAATGTAGGATGTTCCCAGTGTTGTTGGGAATACCGATGGAAAGCTTTCCTTTTTTCTTTACAGAAGATTGGGATGCTTTTTTGTTTTGGGATGGTTTGAGATTTTAATATGCTTAATTTTTATACAAACATTTATATCATCTTCAATAGCAAGTGTCTACAGAATTTTAAAGAATTCTTTTGCTTTATATTTTATAAACTCTATTAAATTTTGTAATTTCATAAAGGTATTCTCAAGTAATAGCAAAATATTTTAATAATATCACAAATGTACTGTTAAAATAGTATGGATGCCTACATGAAAAAAAACCCCAGTAGATTAAGTCAGAATGAACTCGCCCAATTATTTCATGACAATACATTGCTATGTTTTTTAAATAGGGAAGGTGAATTTCTGCAAGTAAGTCAACCCTTATGTAAATTTTTGGGCTACCAAGAAAACGAACTTCTATTCAAAAATATAAATTTACTACAGCCTTCATTGTTTAGCGATGACGTTAGAATGGGTTTTTGGGATAGTATTAAAAAGGAAGCGCATTGGAATGGGGTTGTTAATCTCCTTATGTCTGAAGGTAATCGGAAAAACGTTATGTGTAATTTTGTGCGTTTAAAGAATCCAGAAACTGAAAAAGCATATTTTTTTGGTGTTTTCGAACCCAATTCAATGCCTGTTAGTTTTGGAGAATTTACGGCAAATGATATCTGCTTTAATTGGTTTTTTAATAATAGCCCTATAGCAAAATCACTTTTTAGCTTGAAAACATTTCAGTTCGTAGATGTTAATGCGGCTTGGGAGAATTATACAGGATTTAAAAAAGCAGATGTTTTAAATAAAACGCCAAGCAAGCTTAAGATTCATGATATATTTGATTCCAGTTTTATAAAAAAGATACAAGCTAATAAAGACGATTGCATAACCATTGATGAGATAAAATTGAACGTCAGTTCTGGAACGCCTAAATATGCAACCATCACCTTTAAAAAAATTTATATACATAATGAAGTGTTCCTTTTGCAAATTATAACGGATATTACAGATCGGTTACGCTATCAAAAGGAATTAGAAGCCATGTCCCAAAAATCTGTACAAAAAAAGGACGTTATTTTAAAATTAGCAGGATTAGTTGGTGGTGATTTAAGCTATGTTTTTAAGGAAATAACTAGGCTAACTGCTAAAACCATGCGTATTGAGCGCGTTAGTATTTGGCAGTTTGAAGATGAAAATAACATCATTGCTTGCCAAAGTGCTTATAACCTAAAGGAACACGACTACTTTAAGCAAGCAGAATTCAAAGCGCATGACTATCCAAAATACTTCCAATATTTGTTTAAACATAAGACGCTGCGGGTTGATGATGCTATTCATGGTGAACAAACAGAAGAGTTTGCGGAAAGATACTTAAAGCCATTAAATATTACTGCTACTTTAGATGTGCTGATTCAAGGTCACCAAGCGCATTATGGTGTTTTATGTTTTGAGCAAATTGGTTCAAAAGAAGAATGGACCATTGAAGACGAGGAATTTGCAACGTCAATAGCCAATATTATTTCATTAGCAGTTGAATGTGATAAAAGAAATACAGCTGAAATAGAACTCATTAAGTCCAATCAAAAACTAGTGGGATTAAATTTGGAGTTAAAAAACCTACAAAAAAAACTAGAGCAGGAAAACATCTATTTGCGGGAAGAAATTGATTTAGTTTTCAATTATGAAGAAATGGTATATGGCAGTAATTCGTTTAGCCAAGTGCTAACGGATGTTGAACGTGTGGCAACCACTAAGGCAACCGTATTGCTTTTAGGGGAATCAGGAACTGGTAAGGAGCTGTTGGCAAGAGCAATCCATAATATTAGTGATAGAAAAAACAAGCCCTTGATTAAAGTTAATTGTGCGGCTATTCCTAAAGAACTTATTGAGAGTGAGTTGTTTGGTCATAAAAAAGGATCGTTTACAGGTGCTATTAATGATAAACTGGGGAAGTTTCAATTAGCAGATGGTGGTACTTTGTTTTTAGATGAAATAGGCGAATTGCCTATGGATATGCAACCAAAATTACTACGAGCTATTCAGGAGTCGGAGGTAGAACAAATAGGAAGTACTAAAACAGAAAAGGTAGATATTAGGATTATTACCGCTACGAATAGAGATTTAAAGCAGGAGGTAAAAGATAAAAATTTTCGTGAAGATTTATACTTCAGGATAAACGTGTTTCCAATTACTATTCCGCCTTTACGTGAACGCATTGAGGATATTCCAATACTATTGGAGCATTTTGTAAATAAGTATAGTAAACTTTATAATAAAAGTGTCAAATTTATATCTGAAGAAACCAAACGTAATATGCAATCGTATTCCTGGCCTGGAAATATTAGAGAGTTGGAAAATTTGGTGGAAAGAGCTATAATTTTATCTAATAATGAGAAACTAATAATACCCGATTTCAAGTCGTCCGAAAAGAAGGCCTTAATTTCTTCTACAAGTCTGTCTCTCGATGATGTTCAAAGAATTCACATAAAGAAAATATTAAAAGCAACAAATGGGAAAATTGAAGGTGCCGAAGGCGCAGCTGAATTACTTAAAATGAAGCCAAGTACGTTACGAGATAGAATGAAAAAGTTAGGGATTAAAAAATTGTAATAAATCACGATATACCGTGGAACTCCTGTTTATCGAACATTTATCTCGGTTAGCCGTGGCCTTCAAATAGAGTCCTTTTTGTTTCGTATTTTTCTACCAGCTCACTTTCAGTTGTTTAGCGGTTTATTGCAAGGCTATTATTTGTTTGGCATGCATATTGGCATACATAATTTGCATAATGCCCCAAATAATGCAAACCTATGAGTACGTCAATACTAAATCATTCCGAGAAAGTTAAATTTTGGATTGAAAACGAAATTTTGTTCTGTACGTTTAATCAATCAGATTGTTATCTGACCATTGAAGCATCAGAAGCCTATTTAATGAAAATCCAAAAATTAACGGATGGTAAAGCAATGCCTTTACTTATTGATATTCGTAATTTCATTGGTAATTTTTCTCCTAAAGCAGCCAAGTTTTTTGCCGAAAGTCCCATTTTAAAAAGGCATATTATCACACAAGCTTTTGTAGTGGACACATTGCATAGTAAACTGCTTATTGGGTCTTATAAAAGGCTATTTGCACAAGATGCACATGTTCAAATTTTTGGTGAAACGGAATCAGCGTTAGCGTTTTGTATGGAATCTAAAAATAAGTTTGATGTATAAAGCAATAACAAACTTAAATTCCATCATTCAGGTAGAGGCTTTGTTGGAGTCTCTAGATAGCCATCTAATAATTTCTGTTTCGGATGCTTGTGGGAAGTTGGTGTATTGTAATGACAATTTTTCTAAAGTGATGAATGTTTCCAAAAAAGCAGCTGTTGGTCAAATAAACCACTTATTAAAATTACCAATGCAATCTGAAGCCTTTTTGGCTGGTGAAATATGGCGAGGCGTTTTATCTCATAAAAGAGAAAATAATGAGGTTTTTTGGCTAGATACTACTATTGAACCTATAAAGAATGAAAGCGGTGCGATAATAAAATACGTAACAATAAGCAGTGATGTTAGCAATTACTATTGCAAGGGTATAAATAAAAACCCTGTTCATTGTAATGAACAAAAGCTTATTGAAAGTTTCACCCAAGATGTTTTATATATAGATAAGTTTGGAAAGATTATAAATACATCTAAAAGTGCTATGCATAATGCGTACGACAGTATTATTGGTTCAAATATTTATGATTTTGTAAACCCTGCCAATCATAATTATGTAAAGAAACAAGTAAATAAGGTGTTTAATCAAGGCAAGGTCTGTAAATACCAGTCCATGGGTTTGTCATTAAAAGGCAGACAAACTTTTTTTATTTCGAAGTTAAAACCTGTTTTTAATTTGGAGAATGAAATAATGTATGCCACTATAAAAACCAAAAAACATAAAAATAACAATAAGGCATCCATTCAACTAAAAGCTATTGAAACCAAGTACAGCAACATATTTCAATCCATAAATGTGGGTATTTTAGTTGTAGCCAATGGAGTAGGAAATATTATAGAATGGAATAAAGGCGCTGAATTGGCATTTGGATATACTAGCTCTGAAATTATAGGTAAACCATTAACCGTTTTAATTTCTAAAAAACAGGTGGATACAGGTGTTAAGGAATTGCTTAAAGCAAAAGATAAACTGGATAATGATTCCTATGGTGATAATATAGAAATGCTGGGCTTACGAAAAAATGGTGACGAGTTTCCGGTGGAGTTTGCTATGAGTAATTGGCAAAATGGCAAGGATAAATTTTATTGCGCAATCATGCTTGATATTTCTAAACGCAAAAAATTAGAGGAGAAATTAAAACAAACAACCAAAGATTTGGAGCTGTTTTTATACCGTTCTGCGCACGACTTAAAAGCGCCATTAACATCTGCGGAAGGATTACTTCACCTCTTAAAGGAGGAAGAGCTTAACAGCAGAACCAGATTGTTAATTGATATGTTGGACGAAACGTTAGAAAAAGGACGCTTTTTGTTGGACGATTTGGCTTTTGCGTCTATTATTTCAGAAAAACGAAGAGACAATACAATTATAGATTTTGAAAAGAAAATTAATACTGCACTTGTGGCCTTAAAAGGGATAAAGAATTTTGATAATATCACTTTTCATGTGGATATTCAGCAGGAAACTGACTTTTATTTCAATCAGGAATTAATAGATTCTATACTTCAAAACCTAATCCACAATACCATTTGTTTTGCCAAATCTAAAACGAATAAACTGACGCCTACCACGCATATAAATATTATAAGTAGTGATGATGATATAAGTATTTTAGTTTCTGACAATGGTATAGGAATTCGTGAAGATGATATTGATAAAGTATTTGATCTTTATTTTAAAGCAAATAGTGATAATTCTGAAGGAACAGGCCTGGGGCTTTACATTGTTAAGCGTATTGTAGAAGATTTTAATGGCAGTGTAGAGGTTAAAAGTATAATAAATAAAGGCACCACATTTAGGGTGCAATTACCAAATTTAAAAGAAGGGAGCAAAAACAATGATTGAAAATGTAATGTTGATCGATGATAACAAGATAGATCTATTTGTTAATCAAAGAATTATTGAAAAATACAACCCAAATATAAAAACGCGGGTTTTTAATAATGCTATTTCAGCAATTAGTTTTTTTAAGCTGTTGGAATTAAATACCAATATTAAATCTGTAGCTATTCCAGATGTCATTTTGTTAGATATAAATATGCCGGAAATGAATGGGTTTAATTTTTTTAATGAGTTTAAACTTTTAAACTTTATCAATACACGAGCAATAAAAGTATATATGGTGTCATCTTCCATGTGTTCTATGGACATTAATAAAGCGCGAAATGAACCTTATTGTGCTGGTTATATTACCAAGCCGCTGACGGTCAATAAACTAAAAAACGTATTAAATAAATCAGAAAATATAGAACAAAATGAACCTTTTAAAAAAATAATTTAGTATTTTATCTAACCCAAATCTAAACTATAAACAATGAACTTAAAACCTACAATTATGTTCTGTGTTTTACTTTGTGCTTGCTTTTTTGCAAATGCACAAATAGTAAATACAGGAGTGCTTAAAATAAGCACGAATAGCAATGTGTATTTTGAAGAGGAATACACCAATACGGTTGCCGGAAATCATGTTTCCAATGGTAATTTGTATTTGAATAATAGCTTCATTAATCATGGAGCAACCAGTGCCACAGCTGGAACAACCTATTTTAAAAGCGCATCCAACAATTTTTTAAATTTATCCGGAAACGCAGCGAATGCCCATTTTTATAATCTGGAAATTGACATCACACCCGAAGGATTAAAGGGGGTTACCGTTGCAGACGACTTCTTATTGCAAGTAACCAATGCTTTGAATTTAAAAAGTGGCGACTTAAGACTAAAAGGTGAGGCACAACTTGTTCAAGAGCACTCCGGAGTAGATGCTAATACCATTAACTCGGGTAAACTTATTTTAGATCAACAAGGAACCGTTTCACCCTTTCAATATGACTATTGGTCTTCTCCAGTAAACAATAGCGGTATTTTTAGTTTTTTGGGTGGAAAATTTGATGGTGTAGATTCAAGCGTCAATCCTTTTAAGCCTACACAAATATTATTTAATTCTGGTAACCCGTACAATGGGCTTCCTTCCGTAACAGACGGTGGGGGTAATGTTACAACGGCATTAACTATTAATACTAGGTGGCTGTATAAATATGCGCGGGGATCGGGTTCGTATGCAAATTGGATTGCATTAAACAGTACAAGCGTTTTAAATCCGGGAGAAGGTTATACCATGAAAGGTCCAAACTCTATTGGAACGGATCAGAACTATGTATTTTACGGAGCACCAAACAATGGTGACTATCAATTTCCAATTAGCAGTGGTGAAAGCATTTTATTAGGTAATCCCTATCCTTCAGCTTTAGATGCTGACGATTTTATTAATGATAATAGTACCGTTTTAGAATCGCTTCACTTTTGGGTTGATGGTGGATCAACATCACATGTATTATCTGATTATTTAGGGGGTTATGCTACTAGAAATTTAACCGGTGGAACACCACCTTCTATTGCGTCACCGCTTATTGCAGGAATTGGTACTTCTGGAACCGTTACAGAACCTTCGCAATATGTGCCAATTGGAAAAGGATTTTTCATAGATGCCATAGGCTCTGGGACTATTGTTTTTAAAAATTCGCAACGTTTTTTTAAACTAGAATCTTCCAGCAGGCTTTCAAATTCAACACATAATGTAAGTGCCGAAAATCAATACATTCGTCTTGGTTATGAGGATCCAGAAGGATTTCACAGACAATTACTATTAGGGTTTCTTCCTAATTCTCCTGCAGACGAAAATTATAACCCGGGTTATGATGCGCTGCAATACATGTCTCGCGACGATGATATGTTTTTTATTATAGAAAATAATGCAAACAGACGATATGGTATTCAGGGTACAAATAGTTTTGCAGACCACTTGGAGTTTCCAATTGGTTTAATAATTTCTGAAGCAGGATCCCACCGATTGATGTTGGATGCGGCTGAAAATTTCAGCCATACTATTTATTTAAAAGATAATTTGTTGGATACGACCTATAATTTAACGGAAGCCGATTTTGAAATTAATTTGCCAATCGGCGAATATTTAACACGGTATTCTATTGTTTTCCAACCGGCAGAAACCTTAAGTACAAATCATATAGAGTTGGACAAAATAACAGTTTTTTATAATGGCCTTGACCAAATAGTGGTTTCAAACCCGAACAATTTAGAAATTTCAGGTATTGAGGTCTATAATATAATGGGTCAGCATCTTTTATCACTTACAGAAAATCTTGACAATCAACATAAAGTACTAATTCCATTTCATCATAGTACCGGTGTTTACATGGTTGTACTCAAAACAAATAATGCCCAAAAATCTACTAAAATCTTAAAATACTAATTATGAAAACGAAAAAACTACTTTTAAACGCATTTAGCCTAATGGCTCTTTTTTTATTATCAACCACAGGTTTCTCTCAAGTCGGAATCGGAACACTCATGCCAAATGAATCCGCTATGTTGGATGTGGTTTCTACCACTAAAGGTATGCTAACACCACGAATGACATCTGTCGAGCGGCTAGCTATTGCAAACCCAGTAAATGGCTTGTTAGTTTATGATACTTCAGAAAATGCTTTCTATTTCTATAAAGGCAGCACTTGGACAAAATTAGATTCATCCGTTCGGAACAATTATAAGCTCGTGAAATCTGCCGCAGATTTAAGCAGTGAACTTGCAGCAGGAGGTGGTTCTACTTATTTATTAAATTCAAATACATTGTATGAAATTAATGGTACTATAACCTTAACGGCTCCTATTAATTTAAATAGCGCCTATATTTCTGGGTTGGATGCTAATGAGGACGTTTTATTATATGCTGGTGGCACTGTTTTTAAGGGCAGTACTGGTGGTAGTGTTAGAAATCTTACGTTAAAAGGAACTAAAGCTTTTGAGATTACCGGTCCAGGAAGTACAAGCACGGCATCACTTTTGGTTCAAAACACCATAATAGATGGCATGACAAATGTTGGAAGTATTGATGGTTTAGGGTTGTTCTTTGGAAATATTATTCAATTTCTAAACAACGCAAATGGAATTACCTATTCAAACATTGGTAACCTATTACTAAATAATCAAGGGTGGTTTGGAAATAATTCAGGAACGTTTGAAAAATTTACAGGAACCTTTGGTTTAATAGAAAAAGTTAGTGGTTTTAGCACGGTAAGTGGTTCAGCTGTGGCTTTAGATGTCAGTACTACAGGACTTGCAGTAGGAACAGGTGTTTTGCAAGCTACCGTTTTCACAGGTACAACAAGCGCGCCATCTGGATATGTTAAAGGGTATGCTCCTGCACAAACCTATCTTGGATATAATTTCTCTAATGTTTGGACGGTTAGTGCATCAGGTATACCTAGAGAAAGTGATGATGTAGCCACAGGGAATTTATACTATGGCAGTTCTAACGTGGTAAATATTACTAATACAACTGCATTTAAATTACCTGTTAATACCAATTCTATCAGGTTGTTCCGAACGGCTGAAGGTGCGGGTGTGAATAGTGAAAATAGGTTGATATATAAAGGTGAAAGTAGAAGAGCAATTAACGTTTTAGGTGCATTATCTTTTACGGCAACAGGCGGCAGCCGATATGCTTTTTCAGTATTTAAAAATGGGACTAAAGTTGTTGGAAGTGAAGTGGAGGCGGATGTACTGCAAACTAACGCAAGACAATCGGTCTCGATAATTGCTACTGTAGACGTAGTTAAAAATGATTATATTGAAATATATGTTCAAAAATTAACAGGAGGGAATGAACAGTTTTTAACTACAACCTATAACTTAATTGTTAATTAATTTTTTTTAAGGTACTTCTGAAAAATCAATGGGATAAATTATTTATGTATGATCGATTTTATTTCTATTAAAAGTTTGGAATAAATTAGTACTCGGTCCAATTTGGTTTTTAGTTTTTTTTGATAAAAAAGCATTCCTTTTTTCTGAATACGAAGAATGGAATGCTTTTAATTTTTGGTGGTTTGTAGCTTTTTAAAATAAAATTTCCATTTAGGCTGTTAAGTCTTGATATAAAGCTTCAATCCGTCTTAAGTCTGTGGAATTTGTAATGCTTTTCTGTGTATCTTGATACAGTAGTTTTGCTTCTGCTACAAGGGCATCATGATATTCTGGCAAATGAGCTTCTTGCAGTAATAAATATTTAAACATGATAAATAGCTTCTGAATACATGTCATATCATGCTTGCAATAGGTACGATAAGACACCATAACTTGATAAATTAACTCTTTAAAATTAGTGGTTGTTACGTCAATAAGTGGTTCGTTATCAGATGTAATGATGGTCTTGTCATTTTTTTTAAGGCGTAAAGCAAATAATTCTGTTAGATAATCAATGGTGCTAATGGCTGTCCCTGGATCGTTAATGCCTGGAGACATTGCTTTCATGCCAATTTCTGTAATTTGCTTAAAAGCCAGTGCATAATTATCTTCTACAAATTCACCTTTCGCAAAATTGAAATTTGATAATATGTCTTTTACTAATGCGTCATCTATATCTTTACTTACTTGTATAATTGGAACGCCTTTCAAAACAAAAACGCCTTGGATTGGCAAGATTTTTAATTGAATAGATTCTTCTTGACAAATATCTACCAAATTTGGAATAGCAATATTTTGAAAATAACCCGTTTCGGAACTAAAATAAGAGGTCCATTCCGATGCGTCAGGAAATGACGGTGCTGTTTCAGACTCTTTTTCTAATAGGTATTCTAATCGGGATTTAGCTTTTTTGTAAATGCCATCTAAAATATTATTAACCTGAATAGATTGAGATATAGAATGTATAAAATATAGAAAACTACCTAAACACACTACCGTTAGAATAATACCAATAAGCACGGAAAATCCTGGCAATTGATATTTGTCATTTTCCAAAGGATTAATACCAACCAACGTGAAGGTGTTGTATAAAATGGTGGCTAAATAGATACCTAATACATATTGGTGGTTTCTATTGGATATTAAGCCGGGTAAAACACGAGGTGAGAAATTACTAGAAGCTTGGTTCAATAAAACCATTACCATGGAAAAACTAAAAACCATGATAGATATAATGCCGCCTGTTAAAAAACTTAAAAGTGTTTTAGCGGTATCCGCATTATTTATAACTAATTGTGGTATGTGCTCAATTATATAAGCTGAAATACCTTCCTTTTCTAAAAAGAGCATCAGCATAGCGAAGCTAAAACCAAATATGCTAAATAACGTTGGGTAAAAGGCAATTTTACCTTGAATGGTGTTTATAAAACTAATAAACCTATTGTAAAGTGATTTCATATGCTAATTTGACGCTACAAGTTAGTTACAATTTAGTTTATAATAAAATAAAGAATTGCAAACGTTTTTTCTTACAAATTGAAGAAGTTTTACCATATTTATTAACAATTTATTGTAAGAAAAAGACTCGAAATGTGGTTTTAGTCGATAAAATATTACGTTTAATCGTGTTTTTACTTTATTTTTAATATATTGTATTACTTTTACAGTCCTTAAATAAGTCCCTAAATCGGTTTTTTCAGCTTATTAAGGTTAATTATTCCATTTTTGAGACACGATGTGTCTTTTCCCTCATGTTTACATTTTATAGTTTGTAGCATTTTTATGTTGCAACATAATTTAAGGTTATTAATCCATCATCCCTCGACAGTGATTTTTAAACTAACTAAAATTTAATAGTAAATAATTTAACCCTAAATACCCTAACATGAAAACCCTTAAAATTACTTTAGTAGCAGCTATTTTTTGTATGACACTTACAGGTCTAACAATTCAAAAAGAAACAACCAATCCAACCAATGAGGAGCAAGTTTCTCAAAAAGAAGATTTCACCTATGCTTTTCAAACGAAAAGACATGTGAAAAAAGGAAAGGAACTTCCAAGCAACGGATAAAAAAAACTACATTATATTGATAAAACCCTCTAAAATAGAGGGTTTTCTTTGTTTTCCATATTCATTACAGACTTATATGGGTTACGAGGCTATTGGTGTCAGAAAAAATTATAAATTTGAGTAGACTTGAAGCGCTATTATGTTTTTAAAAAAAACACCTTTCTTTTTTGCCATCTTTTTTTGCTCATTTTTATATGCGCAACAAGTTTCTGAAAATAAACTTTTAGACAGTGTTAACCACTATCGCGTATTATCCAATAATGATGCTTATGACTTGGATCAGCGTGTCAGCTTTATAAAAAAAGCCATAGTATTTTCAGAGAAAGTAGGTCGAGATACAACCATTTTAAAATCTAAACGCCAATTAGCCACTTTATATTTGCGTCAGTTTGAGTTGGATTCGCTATACCACATAAACCATGAAAACCTCAAGCTTGCCAATAAAGTTAAAGATACATTGGCATTAGCCTATATTAATAATGTGTTTGGTTGGTACCATTCAGAAAAATTTCAAACAGATAGTTCGTATACCTATTACTACAATGCCTCTAAATATTTTGATGCACTGAATATGGTTAAAGATCAAGCTAGCGCTGTAACTTCTATGGCAAATATTCAGTTTGAAGAGCGCGATTATGTAGGGTGTGAAAGCAATGCCTTTAAAGCTATTCGTTTATATCAAACTATGCCTAAAAATGAGTATGTTTTAGGGAATTTATGGGGCTTATATAATCTAGTTGCCATTGCCTCTGATGAACTAAAGCAATTTGATAAAGCCATTGAATACCACAACAAAGCTTTATCCTTTAGTGATAAAATTAAAGATAATTTTCTCTATACATTATACTCTAAAAGTAATATAGCCCTTATATATAAAGAGCTCAATCAGTTTGATAAAAGTTTGGCTATTTATGAAGAGTTGTTTGAAAATGAAAATGTCTTACAGCAAGAGCCTGCAAATTATGCGCTTATTTTGGGGGATTATGCACTCTTAAAACATAAAAATGGTGCTTCTAATTCTTCAGAGATTAAAAGAATGTTGCATGAAGCGTACCGCATTAGTGATAGTCTGAATAGCGAGTTAAGTCGTATGTCGGTTGCTTTAAATACTTCTGAATTTTATTTAGATGAAGGCATTCTGGACACCGCTTTAAATTATGCAAATATTGCCTATACTCGAGGAAAAGAATCATTAATAAACGATGTTACTTTAAATGCCTTATTGCTCAAATCAAAAATTGAAAGCCCGGAACAAGCTGTAAACTATTTAAATGAATACATTCATCTAAATGATAGTTTAGTAAACAAAGAACGGGCTATTCGTAATAAATTTGCGCGCATAGAATTTGAAACCGAGCAAGTAGAACTTGAAAATCAACAAATTTCTCGAGAACGCTTATGGCTCATGATATTGTCTGCGGGTTTATTAATTACATTTGTGTTAGTATATATAATTGTTACCCAACGCGCTAAAAACAAGGAGTTAAGGCTTGTGCAGCAGCAACAGGAAGCCAATGAGGAAATTTATAACCTCATGCTTTCACAACAGGATAAAGTGGATGAAGCACGAACCAATGAGAAAAAGCGTATCTCTCAAGATTTACATGATGGTATTCTAGGACGCCTTTTTGGAACCCGATTAAGCCTAGATAGTTTGAATATGATTTCTACAGAGGAGGCTATTCAAACGCGGGAAAACTATATCCTAGAATTAAAAACAATTGAACAAGATATCCGTGACGTTTCACATGAATTAAATACCGATTTTATATCCAAATCTGGTTATCCTGATATTATTGAAACCCTAATAGCGGCACAGACCAAAGCACATAAATTAACCTATTCACTATTTAGTGATACGGACATTTCTTGGGAAGATATTTCCAATAAAACCAAAATTCATATTTATCGAATGTTACAGGAGTCACTTCAAAATATCTTTAAACATGCCAATGCCAATCGTGTAGATATTAGTTTTAATATGAAAAAAAATGTAATTTGGTTGCAAATTGCTGATGATGGGTCTGGCTTTGATTCGCAAAAAGCGAAGAAAGGTATTGGTTTAAAAAATATGAATTCACGCGTTTCAGAATTTAATGGTGAATTGGATATTGTTTCTGAAAAAGATAATGGCACAACAATTACAATTAAAATCCCAATCTAACCTAACCTAAACTTATAACTAAAATGGAAGAGACTATTCGTATTTTAATGACAGACGATCACCCAATTATTATTGAAGGCTATCAAAACACATTACTTGCGACTAAGAAAGAAAATCAAACGCTAAAAATTGATATTGCTAATAACTGCGACGAATCTGTCAATTTTATGCAGCAAGCAATAGATAAGGAAATGCCTTATCATATTTTATTTATGGATATAAGTTTGCCACCATCTAAAGATGGCGAGTTTACATCTGGTGAAGATTTAGCAAAATATGCTAGACGTATGATGCCGAACAGCAAAATCATTATGCTTACCATGTTTAATGAACCTTACCGAATACATAATATTATAAAGGATATTGATCCCGAAGGCTTTTTAATAAAAAGCGATTTAACTTCACGAGAGCTAGCCAGTGCATTTCAGAAAGTACTTTATAAACCTCCTTTTTACAGTTCTACAGTTAGTACCACCATCCGAAAAACAATTACAAACGATATTAAATTGGATGATATAGACAGAAAAATACTGTATCTACTCTCGCAAGGCACTCGAACAAAAAGCTTAAAAGATCATTTTGATATATCCTTAAGTGCGATAGAAAAGCGTAAAAAAAACCTGAAAATTATTTTTGATGTCACTGATGGTAGTGATGAAAACTTATTATCTGTGGCTAAAAACGCAGGTTTTATTTAGTGTTTAGTTCCGGGTTGTGTTAAAAAAGCACATTTTTTCATTTATTTTTCATCTTACAGCTCTTACTATAGCTAACAATTACGGTTTTCCCGTAAAGGGGTTGTGGTTTTCCCGCAACAAGAAGTTAATTGTTATAGTTACATTTGAATATCAACGACAAATTAATCCCTCATAAAATAAATTTGTTGAATTAATAGCATTTACACTAACCTCGTGGTTTTTCATTTTTTAAATTGGAAGCCATGAGGTTTCTTCATTTTAAAATGAAAAGATTATAGCTTTATAATCCCAAACCGTCCACAGAAAGAAGCCTAAATAAACTATAGCTACAATAAATTTGATAAAGGTTCCTGCTAAAAATCCTAAAAAGGAACCAAATGCGGCTTTTACGGCTATTTTGGAATCTGCTTTATTAATCATTTCGCCTATAAATGCGCCTAGAAAAGGCCAAATAATAATACCAAATGGCCCAAAAACTGGAAAAACAATAGCAACAACAAGTCCTAAAGTAGTGCCAATAACTCCCTTTTTACTACCACCAAAACGCTTGGTTCCCATGGCTGGAATAATATAATCTAAGGCAAAAACAATTAATGCTACGGCTAATGTAACTCCTAAAAACCACCAATCATTTGGGATGGCCTTGGTTAAATAAAGGAGGAGTAGGCCAATCCAACTTAATGGCGGTCCCGGCAAAATGGGTAAAAAACTTCCTGCTATGCCTACCAGCATAAAAATAAAGCCTAATACAACTAATAATATGTCCATATATTTTTCTTGTTAGACGAAGATAGCTAAAGAATGTTACAATTTATTAACTATAAAATTAGTTTAAACTAAATATTTAGTTATATTTGTAAAACTAAAAGATTAGTTAAACCAATTGTGCGAGTTGAATACGCTTGCCGGTTCAAGTGAGTTTTACCATTATAAATGTGTAAAATTTGTACCATAACTTGAATTTCAGTACATGTTTAGATTCAAAATTTATAAGCGGTTTAATAAATAATATTTTACAATAAAAATCATGATCCAAAAAAAGCAATTAACCAAAGCCGAAGAAGAAATAATGCACGTATTGTGGGAACTAGAAAAAGCCGCAGTAAAACAAATTATTGCCGAATTGCCTATGCCAAAACCAGCATATAATACAGTTTCAACCATTGTGCGCATTTTGGAAAGTAAAGGTTTTGTAGATTATGAAAAGCAGGGAAAAGGGCATGTATATTACCCTTTAGTGAAAAAGCAGGATTATAGTAATCAAAGCATAAACTCTTTAGTAGATAACTATTTTCAAGGCTCTTTTAAAAGTATGGTGTCCTTTTTTATGAAAAAAAATGATATCAGTTTACAGGAATTAGAATCTGTTTTAAAGGAGATTCATAAAGACGAAAAATCATGATACATTACATCATTCAAGTCATTGCGTTTCAGTTATTTTTCTTGCTCATTTATGATGTGTTTTTAAAGAAAGAAACATTTTTTAATTGGAATCGAGCCTATTTATTGCTTACAGCTGTTCTCTCCATTTTGTTGCCATTTGTAAAAGTGGCTGGTTTTAAAGAAGCTGTTCCAAACGATTTTGTGGTTAGTTTACCGTACATATTATCTCAAACCACCAATACTATTTTTTTAGAAGAAGTTGTCATTAGTGGTAGTAATACGTCGCACTCTTTTTTATGGTATTTCTCATTGGTTTTAGTAATTGGAAGTGCGCTAGCCGTTTCATTTTTCAGTATGCGCTTGTTTAAAATAGTAAAACTTATTTATCAAAACCCGAAGCAACGGGAAGGCGCTATTTGTTTTGTGCGCATGTTGAAGAGTACGTTAGCATTTTCGTTTTTTAATTATGTGTTTTTAGGTGAAAACATTAAAGACACCGATCGTCAGCAAATAGTAAAGCATGAGTTGGTTCACGTTAAACAAAAACACACTTGGGATTTGCTTTTTTTTGAGATGCTACGCATTGTGTTTTGGTTCAATCCTTTTGTGTACATGTACCAAAATCGCATGGCAGATTTACATGAATTTATTGCGGATTCACAAGCCGTGAAACACAACAAAAAACAATATTATGAAAACCTATTAGCGCAAATTTTCGATACGAATCAGGTATCATTCATCAATCCATTTTTCAAACAATCATTAATCAAAAAACGAATTATTATGTTACAAAAAACGAAATCAAAACAAGTACAATTAATCAAGTACGCTTTATTAATTCCTATGGTTTTAGGAATGTTGGTATATTCATCATGTTCTGAAGAAGCCACCCAACCAAAAGTTGTTGAGGTAGTGGAACAAGAGTTATCCATTCAAAACCAAATAGACATGCTGAAAAATTCTATTGAAGCGAAAGGGGATTTATCAGAATCTGAAAAGGAAGCCTTACGTGTTCTTATGGTTAAATCCTTTCAAAATGATGGTGCTAACCCAAATACTGATATTATTGAGGTGACAGAAATAACGTCCTATAAAGATAGTTCCGAAGTTCCTTTCACTATTATAGACCAGGTTCCTGTTTTTCCAGGTTGTGAAAACGGTACCTCAAATGAAGAAAACAAGCTATGCATGAGTAAAAAGCTGAATACGTTTGTTGCCAAAAATTTTAATAAGGAATTAGCCAAAAGCTTAAATTTAACTGGTGTTGTTCAAATTAGAGCCTTCTTTAAAATTAATGAGTTGGGTGAAATTGTAAACATTAAAGCCAGAGCGCCTCATCCAGAATTAGAAGTGGAAGTCAAACGTGTTTTAAATATGTTGCCAGATTTAATTCCAGGTGAGCATCAAGGTAAAAAAGTAACGGTTCCGTACTACCTACCTATAAAGTTTAAAATAAATGATTAGATTTTTTGCGCTAATTAGTATTCTAGTATGTTTTAAAACCGAAGCTCAAACTTCGGTTTTAAACATTGCAGATAGTTTGTACATTCATGGTTATTATTCTGAAGCTATTAAAGCTTATAAATCTTATAACACGTTAGATGAAGTAGCTTATAAGTTGGCCAAATCCTATCAAGCAATCGGGAATTACGATAAAGCTTTACAGCATTTAGAAAGCAGTATTAACGCTTTTCCAAACGATGCCTTGGTAAAATATGATTATGCCAAATTACTTTCTAAAACTAAAAATTATCAAACGGCCGCAGCTACTTTTAAACAACTAATTGCAACAGATTCCCTCAATCCAAATTACCATTATGAGTTGGGTTTGGTTTACGAACAATTACGAGATTCATCAGCACATAACGAATTTAAAACAAGTTTTCTTTTAGATAATGGTCACCAAAAAGCCATCTTTAAATTAGCAAAACGACACTTGCAAAAACGTGAGTTCGATTCCGTAGATTACTATACAGGTATCGGTTTAAAATCATACGCCAATAACGCAGAACTCATGAGTCTAAAAGCCCAAAATTACTATTGGCAAAAAGACTATAAAACGGCCTCGTTATGGTTTGAAAAACTACTAAATTTAGGTGAAGACTCCCAATTTGTTCATGAAAAATTAAGCTATTGTTATTCTCAATTTTCAGAAGTTGAAAAGGCCATCCAACAGCAAAAATTAGCGGTTGCTAAAGAGCCTAGAAATTCTGAAAACCTGTTCATTCTAGGTCAATTATTTACACGGATGAGCAATTATGAACAGGCGGAATTCTATATCAGTAAAGCTATAGAATTGGTAGATGTGCCAATGGATAAGGAGTTCATGACATTAGGAACCATTCAAAATCACCGGAAGAATCATCAGGCAGCCATTCAATCTTTTAAGCGTGCATTAAAAGAAAACCCGAACAATATATATGCCGCTTTTTATCTGGTTTATACCAAGGATGATTATTATAAAGATGTCGATACCAAAATTAAGTTATATGAAGATTTCATGGCAAAATATCCTGAAAATCCATTTTTATTTAAAGCAAAAAGTAGATTAAGTGAATTGAGACAAGAAAAATTTATGAAAACCGATTAATATCATTCCAAATAAGATATGGTATAAAATCTAAAAATATTGTATTTTTCGGGCTCATAACAGCCTATGAAACAGCTATATTTTATTCTATTGTGTTTGGTGGTTACTTCCTGTAATTATTTCGATGCTAAAAAAACATCGTCAGACGTTATTTTGGAAAATGAACTGTTAACTTTTAATTGGAATGAGGTGGACGAATATCCCATGTTTGAGAGTTGTGATGAAAACGGCACCCAAGAAGACAAGAAAAATTGCTTCCAAAATACCTTAACCGAAATTATCACTCAAAAACTACAACAGGACACGCTTATTGTTAAGCAAGATATTAATGATACGGTTTTCATGAATTTTGAAATTTCGAAAGATGGAATGCTATCACTTATTACCATTAAAGCCGATTCAATTACGCTTCAGGAAATACCAAATATTAAAGAATTACTGCATAAAAGTGTAGATTCATTACCAAAAATATATCCAGCAATCAGACGCAGTCAGCAAGTTAAAACGGCGTTTACCTTGCCTGTGATTATTCAAGTTAATTAGGTTTGAAATTTGGTAAGAGTCTTTAAATGTTCAAATTTTAATTTTTATAAACAATGATAGGTTTGGTTCTGTGTCTAGGCAGGAAGGCAGGCGAAACGGTATTTTATCTTTCAAATTCAAAAAAATAAAAGTGATTGATTATCACTGTTTAAATTCCGAATTAAACAGCACTAAAATCGAATTGCGAGTTTTCGCATGAGTCGTAATATTTCTGCATACAGCCAAATTAACGTCACCAATAATCCCCAAGTTGCTAGCCATTCTTTTTCTTTTGGCGCTTTATTTTTATGGCGTTCTATATAATCGAAATCCAATAGCAACGCTAATGATGCAAAAACGGCAGCTACTGCGTTAAACCCAATAGCAAGCCATGATGTTCCCCAAAGAAAACTTTTTATTCCAAAGAAACTCAATATCCATGAAATAAGATAGGTTACAAAAATGGCAGAACAAGCGGTAATAATAACACTTCGCAGTTTTTTAGTGACCACAATAATGCGTGTTTGATAGAGTATTAACACCACGAAAAACGTGATAACAGTTACACCAATTGCTTGGAATGGTAAATTAGGGAATTGCGCTTGTGCATAACTGGTAATACCTCCTAGGAAAAAGCCTTTGGCAATCGCATAAAGTGGTACTAAAAATTTAGCCCAATGTTGCCTATAAGAAATTATTAAACTGATAATAATAGCGGCAATCATGCCACCTGTGGTAAACCATTTTATGTTGTTTCCGTTGCTGTAGTAATACCAAATAGCCACGGTGATTCCAGCAACAATAGCAATACAGAAAAAGGATTTAATAAGGATGCCAGAAACCGTCATTTTTTTAGAAGATGTATAATCATCATCCCAAAAATAGTTGGAGAAAGCCGGATTGGATGTTTGATCTAAACGCACTATAAATTCATCTTAAAGCCCAAGGCAAAATCAATAGGGAAGTTATCGCTATTATCACTAAAAAGCGCATAAATATCATGATATGCAAAGGTGATATATCCATTTTCCGTAACCCGAAAATCGGCGCCAAGGCCAAGAATAAAAGGCACATCAATATTGGAAAACGATTCATCATAATCGCCAACTCCAGGGAGACTGGACGTGTATGTCGCGTTTCCAAAATCATAAGTCACTAGTTTTAAGTTTCCATACACATTAAATCGATCCTTGTTAATTACGCGATAGCGATATCCAATGGCAATTTGTGTAGAGGTGTATTCAAAGTCATCAGCTTCCAAAACATGTCTGAAATGAAAAAAGAGTGCATGTCTTGGTAACTTGGTAGCTTCAAAAAATTCGAATTCCAATCCAAAAAGCGGCACACTAGCATTGTTTGGATTTTCTACTAATGGCTGATTGGTAATCCCTCCAAAAAGACCTAAACGTGTTTGAAGTTTAGCACGAGGCTCAAAATTATAGCTTAAATCGGTTGTGGCATTATAGGTGTTGAAAAAATCTTCCAAGCTATAAAGGGTTAAATTCACCTGGTCTGTTGGAACGCCATAACCTTCTGTAAGCGCATTTAAAACCGATTTGTATTCCTCTTGATATTTTCGAGTATCTGTATTTTTGGTATTTACTAATTCTTGAATGTTGCCATTTTTTTCTTTCACAAAATACCGGTAAGTGCCATCATCAATAGTCCAAAGTAAATCTAGATTGCCTTCAACAGCTGTCTCCAATTCTAATGTTTCATTATTAATGGTATAGGATTGTTGAGAGAAACCTAAAAAGCCAAGCGCTAAAAACCCCAATAAAAGGAAATGCTTTTTCATGTTTTATTACAAATTTGGTTACTTGTAAAGCTAAAAAAATTAAATGATAACTGGGATATTATCTTTTTTATTTCTTGAAGGTTCGGCCTTTCCACGTATAACCTTTATAAAATGATATGGAAATAATATACATGGTGAAAAATGGATAAAAGAGACTGGATACCAAAAAGGATGGCAAAACAGACTCTTGATTTAAAAAGCGGCTGGTTTTAAAGATAAGTAGAAAATCGACACAGAATTTAATGAGTATGATGTATATAAAATCATTCAAACTTAAAATGCCAAAAGAAACTATCGGAATTAAAATAATAATGAGCAAATTCATGAGCAAAACAATAATACCAGTTAGAATAGCAAAAAAGCTTTTATAACTTGTAGATTTGGCAGCCCATCTTAATCGTTGGGACACTAATTGGTTCCAGTTTCTTTGCGGTTTTGTTTCTACTGTGGCATCAATGGATTTTAAATAAAAAACATCATCCGAATTATATTTAACTGCTTTTTGTAGTAAAAAAACGTCGTCACCACTGGCTATTTCTGTAGAACCTTCAAAACCTGACAACTCGGAAAATAGCGCTTTTTGGTATGCTAAATTGGCACCATTGGCTAGAAAAGGTTCTTTAATTCCAAAACCGCCAATGGTGGTGCCCATTAAACTTAACAAGTCCAGTGTTTGAAAACGGTCTAAAAACGACGCAATATCATAGTAATTTACAGGCGCGGCAATTAAGCGCAAATTGCTTTTTTGAATAATACCATCAAAGCTTTTTAACCAGAGTTTTGGAACCCGGCAATCCGCATCCGTGGTAATAACCCAATCATATTTGGCTTTTTTTATGGCTTTGGATATAGCATCTTTTTTAGGTGATGTACTTTTCACTTTATTCTTTAAAATCGTTACATGCTTTAAACCGTTTTCAATAAAGGTTTTAATGATTCTAACAGAATGATCTTCCGAGCTATCATCAATTAAAATAATCTCATACAAATCTGCAGGATAGTCTAAATCTTTAATCGATTTTAAAAGTTGCGGTAAATTATTTTCTTCATTTCTAAAAGGAACGATAATGGAAAATGCTGTTTTTGGAGGTGCATCATCCAATTTAAATTTAGGAACCTTTACAAACCCATAAACCAACACACCTATTAAAAATAGGTATGCCAATGTGATTGATATGGCAATAATAAATACCATAATTAGGATTTAGGAAGTTTAAATTTTAAAACAAATATACTACCAAAAAGACTAGGAATCACCACATTTAAAATCCACATAATCGTTACAGTGCTTAAAATAGTAAAAGCGTTTACACCAGCAATTGTAAATAAATAAACGGCTACGCTTCCTTTTATAATTACGTCAAAAATAAAAATGGTAGGGATTACAGACGCTAAAAAATACATGCTGGTAATGACGGTTAGTGCATTTAAATAGGATGCGGACACACCAAATAATGTTAATATGTAGTAAAATTGAAAAGAAAAAATGGCATAGCGAATGACGGCTAATAAAAATCCGAAGCTATAAATATTATAAGGTAATTGTTTGAAGTATGTCGCAATTTTTTGAAGCGAAAACCCTTTAAATAAGACCTTACTTTTTGAAAGCGCTATAAAGCCAACTGCCACAATAACGAGAATGATTGCTCCAAAACGTGCAATTTTATAATAGTCAATGGCCGTTTCGTATTGATTTAAAAATACGTATAAACCGATGCTTCCTAGCAAAACGGTTACCAGCATTTGTAAACTATTGCCGAGTAAATTTAATGCTACAATTTGTTTGCGTTCCGATGAATTGTAGTATAGGGCTTTAACACCATATTCGCCAATCCGGTTGGGAGTTAGCAACGATGCTGTTAAGGAGCTTAAACTTTCTTCCATGGCTTTATAAAATGCTATTTTTTTGAATGACGACACAAGCACCTGCCATTTCAGAATCTCAAAAAACCAATTAAAAAAGCTTAAAATGATTAAAAAACTAATTGTTTTAATGGTAAACTGATTGTTTTCTGATAAAAAGTTGACAAAATCTTGAAAATTTAAATCGGGATTAGCAGTCAATTTGTTGTAAATAAAATAAAAAGCACCAACAACTATGCTCAATTTAATAAGTACAAAAAAGAATTGTTTAGTTTTGTGCGGAATACTTCCAAACATATTTTGCTATGGTTCGTTATCTAGGTAATAATACAAATTAAAACTTTAAATTTTTATGCACATAGTTTTTAAACAAATTAAGTTGGCAGGTTTGGCAACGGTTTTATTTTTTATGACTGCAAGCAGTTTTGCTCAAAGTGAAGCGAGCCGATGGAAAGCGCAATTTTCTGTGGGACTAAACAGTCCAAACTCCGGAGGTTTTGTTTCGGGTTTTGAGGGAAAGACAATTAATTTTCCCACCATTCAATTAGGCGTTCAGCGCATGTTTAAACCGCAATATGGTGTAAAGTTGGATTACGGATTTAATCGTTTGGATTATGATTCAGGTTCGCCGTATTTTAAAATTAATTATTCTAGAATCAATGCTCAGTTTGTTTGCGATTTAACGCCAACAGCTAATTTCTTGCCAGCACAATTAGGTGTTGTAGCGCATGCAGGTCCTGGGTTTTCTATGGTAAAACCCTTGAGTGGTTATTCTGAAAACAACACCTCATTTTTAAATGCTATGGCTGGTTTGGAATTTCATTATACTGTTTCGCGAACGCTTTCTGTGTTTCTAGATACGTCATATATTTACGGATTTAGCTCGGAATTTTCACCAGTTTCTGATGGATTTGGCTCCTTCAACGGCAACCTATTTACAGCAACAGTAGGTGTTTCCGTGTCATTAAGTGGTTGCTATTATTGTGATTAATGGGGAAAGAAAAAATTATATTAGGCATTGATCCAGGCACAACCATCATGGGTTTTGGGCTAATAAAAGTGGTGGGAAAAACCATGACTTTTATGCAGTTAAATGAATTAGATTTAAAAAAATACAGCGACCATTACCTAAAACTAAAACTTATTTTTGAGCGCACCATCGAGCTAATTGATAAGCATCATCCCGACGAAATTGCTATTGAAGCACCTTTCTTCGGGAAGAATGTGCAGAGTATGTTAAAGCTAGGCCGTGCGCAAGGTGTAGCTATGGCCGCTGGCTTAAGTAGAGAGATTCCCATTACGGAGTATGCCCCAAAAAAAATAAAAATGGCTATTACGGGGAATGGAAGTGCTAGTAAAGAACAAGTAGCCAAAATGCTTCAGAGTTTATTAGGACTAAAAACGCTACCTAAAAATTTAGATTCTATGGATGGTTTGGCAGCAGCTGTTTGTCATTTTTATAATGAAGGTCGCATAGAAATTGGAAAAAGTTATTCTGGTTGGGATAGTTTTGTCAAACAAAATGGAGATCGGGTTAAGAAGAAATGATGCGTGTTTAGTTTGCAGTTTCAATATTCAATTCTTTCTGTAAAAAATTATTTTTTAGGCATTTCAAGGTTAATTATATTATGAAAACATTTCAATTTAGCACAAACAACTGTTCACTGAATACTGAAAACTAAACATGGCCGGAATTTACATCCACATCCCGTTTTGCAAACAAGCGTGTCATTATTGTGACTTTCATTTTTCTACCTCGCTTAAAAAGAAAGATGAATTGCTTCAGGCTTTAGTAACTGAACTTCAGTTGCGAAAGGACGAATTCAAAAATAGTCAAGTTGAAACCATTTATTTTGGAGGTGGTACACCAAGTCTTTTAAATAAAGATGAATTGAAAGTGCTCATTGATGCCGTTTATGAAAATTATGAAGTATCTGATAATCCTGAAATCACGTTGGAAGCCAATCCAGACGATTTAATGGCTGCAAAAGATGCATCAACAACGGTTTTTCAAGATTATAAAAGCATTGGCATAAACCGATTATCCATAGGCATTCAATCCTTTTTTGAAAGCGATTTAAAACTGATGAATCGCGCGCACAATTCCGCAGAAGCTAAAATTGCTATGGAAGAGGCAACTCAATATTTCGATAATATTTCTGTCGATTTAATTTATGGCATTCCAGGTTCTACAACCGAACAATGGCAAGAAAATATTGAAACCGCATTAGCCTTTAATATGCCACATATTTCCAGTTACGCCTTAACGGTTGAACCCAAAACGGCTTTGGCTAGTTTTATTAAAAAAGGAATTATTGATAATGTAGATGATGCCTTGGCAGAACAGCAATTTCATATTTTGGTTGATACGCTCACCCAACATGGCTATGTGCATTATGAACTTTCTAATTTTGGAAAGCCTGATTATTTTAGCCGAAACAATTCAGCCTATTGGCAAGGGAAACCGTATCTAGGAATTGGACCTTCAGCACATTCGTTTAATGGAAAGGAACGTGGTTGGAATGTTAGAAATAATTCAAAATACATTAATGCTTTAGCAGAAAAAAATTTACCAATAGAAATTGAGAAACTATCAAAAACCGATCAATACAACGAGTATATCATGACAGGTTTACGCACCATTTGGGGCGTTTCATTAGAAAAAATAGAACAGGATTTTGGATTGCGTTTTAAAGAATTACTACTTAAAGAATCTGAAAAACATATCAGCAATCAGTTGCTGTATATTAAAGATAATACCTTGCGTGTTACTAAAAAAGGATTGTTTTTAAGTGATGGGATTGCGTCCGATTTATTTCTACTAAATTAAAGTCTCTAGAGTTGCATTTATGCCGACTTTTACGTTTATTATCACCACATTGAATTTTGAAAAATTACACACATGATTGCAACTATAGAAACCAATTCTAAAAAATATAAAATAGACTTATCTAAACCGTTAGACATCTCTATTCCTTTGCGTGCTTCGGCAAATAATGTGAACGCCTGGTATCAAGATCCACCTAAAATTGAACCGGTTCAAGATGGCGATTGGATAGCTAGTGTTGCAGAAGGTGCCGATATTAATTTCAATAATATTAGTTTTAATCCGCATGCGCACGGCACACACACGGAATGTGTTGGTCACTTAACAAAAAAAACACATTCTGTAAATCAGAATTTAAAGCAGTTTTTCTTTTTAGCAGAAGTGATAACGGTTGCTCCAGAAAAACGGAAAACAGATTTTTTTATTTCCAAAAAACAAATCCAATTTGCTTTGGGAAATAAAAAGCGTGATGCCGTTATTTTAAGGACTATTCCAAATACAATTGAAAAATTAAATCATCAATACTCTAATACCAATCCGCCATTTTTATTAGAAGAAGCAGCTATATATTTACGCGAAAAAGGCGTGAAACATTTGCTGATTGATTTACCAAGTGTGGATAAAGAAAAAGATGATGGCGAACTGCTGGCACATCATGCCTTTTGGAATACAGCCGGAAGAAAACGGATGGATGCAACGATTACCGAATTGATTTTTGTACCAAATACCGTTGCAGATGGCACGTATTTTTTAAATCTTCAAATTGCACCTTTTGAAAATGATGCCACACCAAGCAAACCAATTTTGTTCGAAATTGAGTAAATTAGAACCGGACAACTAATGCGTACATAATTATGGATATACTTTTTGGTTTAATAGTTGGTATCATCATAGCACTTATTGCCGTCTTTTATTTTAGAAGTCAGCAGGTCAAGCAGCAGACAAATACCCAATCTGTTATTCTTCTAGATAAAATAAAAATGGTTTGTAAATTCATTTCTGTTGAAGGGGATTTTGCCGAAATATACCATTATGAAAATGTTAAAGAACGTTTTTTAAGTCTCGTTAGTGGCAGAAAAAAAGCCTTAGTAGTTATCAATGCTAAAGCACATGTAGGTTTCGATTTTTCCAAAGTCAAACTAGAAGCCAATACAGCCACAAAAACCATTATTTTAAAACACTTTCCCAAACCAGAAATATTGAGTATTGAAACCAATTTGGACTACTACGATAAAAAAGAAGGTATGTTTAATAGGTTTCAAGCATCGGATTTAACTGGACTCCAAGCTGAAGCTAAAAAGCATATTTTAGATAAAGTTCCTGAAAGTGGTTTGTATAAATTGGCACAACGGGAAGCGGTTGAAGCTATTTCGCTTATTGAAAATTTAGTCATGACAATTGGTTGGAAAATAGATTATTCAGCTATAGAATTACCCGATATTGAAGACTCAAAAGAAACCAAAGAACTTAAAAATTAGCGTGTGAATATAGAACAACTTCGTGATTATTGCATAACCAAAAAAGGGGTTACGGAGCATTTTCCGTTTGATGAAGATGTTCTAGTCTTTAAAGTAGGTAATAAAATGTTCCTACTAACCTCTTTAAAAAACTGGGAGAAAAATGAAGCCACAATTAACCTTAAATGCGACCCCGAATATGCTTTGGAATTACGCGCAAACTATGAAAGTGTAGAACCTGGTTATCACATGAGTAAAAAACATTGGAATACCATTAGTTTGTATAAAGGTGAATTAGCAATCCCGCTTGTAAAGCAGTTGATAGACGATTCCTATGATTTAATTGTAAAATCCTTATCCAAAAAAATCCGCGAAACACTTCAGTAAAAAGCAGTATGTTTGCAGTATGAAAAAGACCTGTGTTAAACTTCAATAAAAACCACCATGAGCGTATTACAAATAATTCAAGAACGCAGTAATAATACTTGCGAATTATGTACATCCACTAACGACTTAAAACAATATACCATTCCGCCATCTTTAAATGAAAACGTGGCCAATGATGTTTTGGTTTGTAAAACCTGTTTGGATCAAATTGAAGAAAACACAGACATGGACCCCAATCATTGGCGTTGTTTAAATGATAGTATGTGGAGTGAGCATGTTGCAGTTCAAATTATGGCATGGCGTATGCTCCAACGTTTAAGAAGTGAAGGTTGGCCAAAAGATTTATTGGATATGATGTATTTGGATAATGACGCATTAGCATTAGCTCGCGCGACAGGCGAACATGAAGATGAAGCCAATAAAATCATTCATCGTGATGTAAATGGTGTAATTCTGGATAATGGCGATTCCGTTGTATTGATAAAAGATTTAAAAGTGAAGGGTTCTAGTATGGTTGCTAAACAAGGTACAGCTGTAAGAAACATTCGTTTAGATCATGAAAATGCCGAATTTATTGAGGGTAAAGTTGATGGTCAGCACATAGTGATTATTACCAAATATGTCAAGAAAACATAATATGTAATTAAGGCATTTTCTCTTTTTTTCGAAACCTATGAATTCGGATTTTTCCGATAGTTGTTGGGTGATTTTCCCTTTATCATTTTAAATTGCCGATTAAAATTCGAAATATTATTAAAACCAGATTGATAGGCAATTTCAGAAATGGAACTATCCGTTTGTGTTTGCATAAGCTTACACGAGTTTTCAATACGCAATTCATTTAAAAATTGAAAATAGGTTTTGTTGGTACGTTTTTTAAAATATTTGCAAAAGGCGTTTTTCGTCATGTTAGATACTTCTGCAACAGCATCAAGCGTAATGTTGGTTGTATATTGATTCATAGTAAATGCCAAAACATCACGCATGCGTTTTCCTTCATTATCGGAATATTTTTTATCATATATAAAGGATGATAAACTCTCGTAGTTAGCTTGTGACGCTATCTTCATTAATTGTAGTAAAACTATAAAACGTTCTAATTTACTAGATGCTTCAAGCTTTAAGAATAATTTTTTTAAAACCTTTTTATGAGATGTTACTTTAAATCCATGTTTGGAACGCTTAAAAAATTTCTGTAATTCCAGCAATTCTTCCAAGTCAAAAAAATCAGAACCAAACGACTCCTTCGTAAAAAACAATGATAACATTCGTGAGTGTTCGGAAGCTTTTACATCACTTTTAAATACATGTGGCATATTACTATCTAAAATAAGGATGTCGTTTTTAGAATAGAAATTAACCGTGTCACCAACAATCAGCGTGCCTTCGCCTTCCAAAATAATACTGAATTGTATTTCTTCATGTTGATGCAGTTTATCATAAAAGCTCGTTTCAAAATCCTCTTGATAAATTAGAGTATCTTGTTCTGGTTTTGGAATTTTAAATGGAAGTACTTTCATGGTGTATTTAAATCATCTGAAAAGTAAAATTAAGCAAATACTATTCGTAAGTTTAATAAATTATTTTTTTTAGATAATATAATACCAATCTATCCTAATAAAAATAACAATTACAAATTAGAGATAATTCTTAAATTAGCTTAACGAACTAAATATATTCTTAAAACGTCAGAATTTATGATAACTAAAAATTTAAATTGGGAAGATTTTTTAAAAGTTGACATGCGGATTGGAACAATTCTATCCGCAGAAATTTTTAAGGAAGCTAAAAATCCCGCCTATAAATTGATAGTAGATTTTGGTGCGTTGGGCAAGTTGAAAACGTCAGCTCAAATAACAAACCTATATGAAATTGATGAACTTATAGGAAGGCAGGTGGTGGCTATTGTAAATTTTCCAGCAAAACAAATAGCCAACATCATGAGTGAATGCTTAATTTTAGGAGGATTAGGAGAAGATAAAGATGTGGTCTTATTGCAGCCTGAACGTCAAATGCCAAACGGTTCAAAAATATCGTGAATATGTAAAAAGTAACGTTTAAACTAATGGTAATTAATGTAACCTCTTAAAAAGCAGTTGTTTGTCCGTAATTTCTGCAATTTAATAGCATTAGTCTGAAAGTTCTGCCGTATATCGAAAACTATACGAGTAATTGGTTAAAGATGTTATATTTACGGTATCCCTCATATGATTAGTAGCACTTTATGTATTGTTTAATATTTAAAAATCATATGTCATGAGTTTAGTAATTTCAAACTATAACAACTTTTTTAACGTAAAAGGTATCCTTGATAAAAAGTCTGTTGGTATGTTTCAAGAGGAATTTGAAAACGTATTCGAAAAGTTGCAATCCGTAACCATTAGTATCGAAGAGTTAGATAGCATAGATAAATTTGGTGTTATGGCACTGGCAAAATTGCACAACGAATCCCTATTAAAAAAGAAGCAATTATCTATTATAGGTTTTGGATGTAAAGATTTGTACGATCATTTTAAAACCAATGATGCGGCCTAATTAGCTAGACATATCTGCTATTATTTTCCATTCACCGTTTATTTTCTTTAAGATAATAAGAAATTCACCTTGGGCATTACCAACCGCGCGTTTTAAATGGTATTCACCCATAACATAATAAGAATGGTCTTCAATTGGCGAAATAGAATTAAATGTAAATTGTAATTCACCCGTATATTCTTTACTAGGATAGCCTTTTTTATAATTGCTTAACGTTTTATGCCATCCTTTGGTAACACCATTGCTTCCATAAAATTTTAACGAATCGCTTTTCCAATAACCTTGCATAAACCCTTCTAAATCAAATTTATTCCAAGCGTCCTGTTGTGTTCTTAAAACCTCACGAATGGCTTGCATATCTTCAAGATAGGTTTTAGATGTTTCAGATTGTGCAAATGTGCCAACTGAAAATAGGAGGCTTAAAATGAGATAAATAGATTTCATAAGGTTTGGTGTTAGTTCATTAAAAGTACAAACAAAAATTTAAAGCGCCTTTTTCTGATGCTGAAAAAATGCATCCGCTTGCAACTGCATAAGTTCCCGTGCTTTTTTACGCTTATAATTGTAAAGTTCGTCTTCTTCTGAAATATCTTTATAAATTTTATTATTCAAAACCATATCTGTTTTCAAAATCTCGTTGCGCGCATTCATTTTTTGCGTAGCCCAAGTTTTTACGGTGCTCTCCGCATCTTCTAATTTGTAATCATAAGGCCCTTTAAGCGATAATAATTTGGCAATAATTGGTGATGTTTCAATAGCCAAAAACAATAGAAAAATAAAGAATGATGGGAGCCAAGGCAATTTTTGAAGCGCATTTACGCGTGCCATCAATCCATCAAAACCATCAATAATGGGTTGTGTACTTTGAATTTGTGTTTGTTGGTTGTTTCGTAAATCTATAATCTGATTTTCTAGTACGGCTATTTTAGCCTGATTGCTTACTTTCAAATTTTGAAGTTCGGCTAAACCCATATCATGTTTATCGCGTTTTTCTTGGTAAACGGGTCCTTTGCCTAATAGTTTGGTGCCAGCCCTTCCTTCCGCTTCTTGAATATACGTGTCGTATAAGGCATTAACCTCGGTTTCTTTTACCGTAATTTGGTTTTTAAGAGCTGAAATATCTGTTTCTAAATTGCGGATGTTTGGTAAGAATTGTTTTGAAATCTCTTCCTGATTTTCAAGAGTCATTTGGTTCTTTTCAGTTAAAAGCAATTGATTGATTTCCTTTTCAAAAATTTTAAGTTCTAATGGTTTCGAAATAACAATAGCAATAATGACTGCCAAAAGGAGTCGTGGTGTGGCTTGAAGTAGTTCGTTTATTTTATGATCACGTTTCTTAATAGTAGAAACAATAAAACGGTCTAAATTAAAAATGACTAAACCCCAAATAACACCGAAACCCATAGCTATAAAATAGTTGTCAAATACGGTGTAAAGCGCATAACTAGCTGCTATAAATGCCATAACAGCCGTAAAGAAAACGGTGGCGCCAATACCGGCATATTTGTTTTGCTCACCATTGGAGCAGGTGTTTAAAATGTCTTGGTCAGACCCAGAACAGAGGATGAAGAATTGTTTTAACATGATTGATTGATGTTTTGACTTGTCCTTAAGTTAGACAGGTTGATTGACTATTAGAACGTTAGATGGTGGTTTTTGTTACAGTTTTGTTCTGTTTATTTATAAAAAAACCTCACGTGGTCAGAAACCAGTGAGGTGAATTGTATTAAATTATATTTTATTTTACAGTGCTAAAATGTGCTGTTCCTTTACCATCGGTAATTTTTGTTGAAATATTTATATTTGGTTCTTTTTTAGTGATTTCTAATATTTCACTGTAGGAAACCAGTTTGTCATTGTAATAATATTTAATATCATTTTCCTTTAAACTTTTTACAAGTTCATGTGCGGATTGGGCCACAGAAGGAGGTGCAGGCGGTTGTGGAATCTCTTGACGGTCGTTAGTTTCCGAAACCCAATCCGTATTGAACTCACTTACCACCTGATTATTTTGGTAATCCTTACTAATTTTTTGCCCAGCTATAACATCCGCGCCATTGGTTTGAGTCGTTGATAAAGTTTTTCCGTTAATATCAACCTCATAACCTAAACGATTATAGTATTTAGTTTCATCTTCATTTGTGGTGTAAAAATGCGTTTTATTATTTATAGTTATAAAGCCTGTTTTTGCATTTTTATCTGGGTTTAATGTGCTTAGTGAATCATAATAGTCTTGATCTATTTTTTTGCCAACAGCCATGGTTTTTGGAGCAGGCGGTGGAGGTGGTGGCATTTTACTTTTTTGCACTTTCTTCACTTTATGATTCCGGTTGTAATCATGCTGTGCTTTTATATATTCTTTTTTTTGTTCTGGCGTCGCATTTGCAGGAATAGATGGTGGAGGTGGTGGTGGTAATTTGTGTTCTACCTTGCCATTTGTCACTTTGTATTTGCTGTAATATTCGTTGCTAAGTGTTTCATATTTCGCTATCTGTTCGGGCGTGGCGTTTGCTGGAACGGGTGGAGGTGGTGGTGGTGGCTGTAAACGTTCACTCACTTTTCCGTTTTCTATCTTATATTTTTTATAATATTCGTTGCTAACATTTTTGTATTTCGTTTTTTGTTCAGGTGTTGCGTTTGCTGGAACTGGAGGAGGAGGAGGTGGAATTAGATTGTCTACCAACTCAATTAGAATAGGCGTTTTAATACTGTTTTTAGTAGCTTTTATATCGTATATTGTAATATAATCGCCAATTTTGGCAGAATTCAAATTAGTTAGGGCTTCTTCGCTCAATGCGTTTCCTACAACATTAACGGTCGGTTTTCCCGGAACTTTAAACTTAAAGGATGAAATAGTTTCGGTTGTATTGGTTTCTATTTTTAGGTTTTTTACGAGAGCTTTATCAAAACTAAACCTGCAATCTTCGCAAATAACATCATATATTTTTAGAAGTAATTTAGTTTGATCTTTCTTGCTTTCTATGGCTTCGGTAGTTTTAATAATTCCAGGCTTTGATGGTCTAAAAACTTCTTTGGTGCTACTGAAACTGTAAATTAATACAGCCAATACGGGCAGGATGATGAGTCCCTTTACCCATTTTACGGTGTTTGATGTGTGTGATTTCATAACTGTAAATCGTTTTTTGATTAATGAATAATTAATAGCATTCGCCAGATGATGAGTCTGTGCGTCTTCCATAGTCTTGGAAGCTGAAAATGCCAATAAGATATGCTGATAGGTTTTGGTGTCCGTTCCCGTTTTAAGAACAGCCTGATCAGCTAAAAATTCGTGGTTTAATTTAATGTCTTTTTTAATAAAATAAAGAAGCGGATTAAACCAAAATATAATTTGCATAAGCTCAATAAACAAAATATCTAAAGCGTGTTTTTGCTTGGCATGAGTTTCCTCGTGAAGCAGAACTTCTTGTGGGATTTTATGCGCTTCATATTTTGATTTATTTAAAAATATGTATTGTAAAAAGGTGTGAGGATAAATTAAATCCGACAATAAAACATGGACTAAATTGCCCTTTTTATGCTTTGGATTTTGTTTAATACGATTAATAAGTTTTATAAAATTATTGGTGAAACGCCCCGCAAAAATTAGGACACCTAAATAATAGATAGACCATAAAATGGTTGGTAAATAGTAGGAAAAGGATGGTGCTATTTCTGTAGGCGTACTAATCGTTTCTAAATTGCTAAAAACAATTGGATTTCCAAATGCGGAAGCATCTACAAACGTGGTAAACGTAATAAATGGTATGGCAACAGAACCCAAAAGAGCTGCCAATAAATAGAAGCGTTTAAAGTGGTGAATGCTTTCACGCTCCAATACTAATTTATAGAACAACATAAAAACAGCCAAACAAGCACTAAATTTTAGAATGTAGATGTCCATAATTATGTAATTTGTTTATATTTATTTTTAAAAAGATCGTGTTGAATCTTACTAAATTCTCGGTGTCAACCTTTTGTAATCTTGACGACTACGGTTTGTTTTTAATTTGCTGATCTATCAGTTTTTTTAAATCTTCCAACTCCGTTTTAGATAAGTTGGTTTCTTTGGTGAAGAACGATGCAAATTGTGACGCGCTGTCATTAAAAAAATCTTTAATCAATCCGTTAACATGCTTGGAGAAATAGGCCTTCTTTTTAACTAGCGGGAAATATTCTCGAGATTTCCCAAAGGTATTATAAGCAATAAACCTTTTATCCGTCATGCGTTTTAAAAGCGTGGCAACAGTGGTTGGAGCAGGTTTAGGATCTGGATAGGCATCTAGCAAATCTTTCATAAAGCCTTTTTCCATTTTCCAAAGGTGATTCATTAACTCTTCTTCCGATTTTGATAACTGCATGTTCTACAAGTTTAGATTGTGTTCTACAAACATAGAATATTAATTTGTATTCTACAAGTGTAGAGGTGTTTTTTTTAATTTTTGAAAGTGCTATTCGTAGAATTTAATTGTTTAATTTGAAACAAAAAAAGTATAGAAAAATTCAACAAAGCGTTAAATCTCGATACTTTTTTCTTCTTACTAACACGAAAAATCAAGCGATTTGACGATTAAATTTCTATGTGGTATTTATTTAGAAAGCTCCGTAAAATATTTATAAAACAACGGAATGGTTTCAATACCTTTTATATAATTCCATACACCAAAATGCTCGTTTGGCGAGTGGATAGCATCACTATCCAAACCAAAGCCCATTAAAATAGTTTTGCTTTGAAGTTCTTGTTCAAACAAGGACACAATAGGAATACTTCCGCCAGAACGTTGAGGAATTGGTTTTTTTCCAAACGATTCTTCATACGCTTTACTTGCCGCTTGATAGCCTAAACTATCAATAGGTGTTACGTAACCTTGTCCGCCATGATGTGGTTTTACTAAAACTTTGACACCTTCAGGCGCAATACTTTCAAAGTGTTTTTTGAAAAGTTCCGTAATTTCTTCCCATTCTTGATGTGGCACCAAACGCATAGAAATTTTTGCAAATGCTTTACTGGCAATAACCGTTTTAGCGCCTTCACCAATATAACCACCCCAAATACCATTCACGTCTAATGTTGGTCGAATGGAATTGCGTTCGTTTGTTGTAAATCCAGCCTCGCCATAAACAGCGTCAATGTTTAGTGATTTTTTATAAGCATCGAGTGAAAAAGGCGCTTTGGCCATTTCCGCACGTTCTTCTTTTGATAACTCTTCAACTTTATCATAAAAACCGGGAATGGTAATATGGTTGTTTTCATCGTGTAAAGCAGCTATCATTTTGGTTAAAACGTTGATAGGGTTTGCAACAGCACCACCATATAATCCAGAATGTAAATCACGATTCGGACCCGTTACTTCCACTTCAACATAGCTTAATCCGCGCAAGCCTGTTGTAATACTTGGCACATCTTTCGCAATCATGCCTGTATCTGAAATAAGAATCACGTCATTCTTTAATTTTTTGTGATTGTTTTTTACAAAGGTTGAAAGGTTAACCGAACCAACTTCTTCTTCACCTTCTATCATGAATTTTACATTACAAGGTAATTGATTTGTTGATGTCATGAATTCCATGGCTTTTACATGCATGTACATTTGGCCTTTATCATCACAAGCACCACGAGCAAAAATGGCGCCTTCCGGATGAATGTCTGTTTTTTTAATAACGGGTTCAAAAGGAGGAGACGTCCATAATTCAATTGGATCAGCCGGTTGCACATCATAATGTCCATAAACCAAAATGGTTGGTAAATTTTCATCAATTATTTTTTCCCCAAATACAATTGGATAACCCGCAGTTTCACATATTTCAACATGATCACAGCCTGCTTTTTCTAAACTAAACTTGACAGCATCGGCTGTGCGAAGTACATCATTTTTGAAGGCAGAATCGGCACTAACCGACGGCATTTTTAATAATTCAATGAGTTCATTTAGAAATCGCTGTTTATGTTCAGCAACGTAACCTTGTATGTTTTTCATAATTGTATGTTTTGCTATTTCTGAATGCGTTGAAATAGATTGATTGTGTTTCTTCAAAAGTACAAAACAGTCTGAACTTTTTATGATAAGATGCGTTTGATTATTCAAACTATTGTTTATATTTGCATCCCGATTGCGGATTTTTGCAATCTTATTAATGCGGGCGTGGTGGAATTGGTAGACACGCTAGACTTAGGATCTAGTGCCGCAAGGTGTGGGAGTTCGAGTCTCCCCGCCCGCACAGCGACTCGAGAAGCTTCAGTGAAAACTGAAGCTTTTTTTATGTAAATATTTTAAATAAATCTTCAACTATTTAAATCTGTAAACTATTTATAATCAATCCAATAGATGGCGAATTAGTATGACTATGATCTAAACTTGATTTTTAAACATATATCAATAAAATAATTAGAGGTATTACGTTTTTTTTTTTTTGAGTTAATAATAAAATGAAATAGTGTTTAATTTTTTTCTAAATTCGTTAATCAAAAAAGGCTTATGTACTTTAGAAAAAAACATGGAAAGGGATTTCGGTATGTAGATGGTTCCAATACCACCGTTAAGGATAAAAAACTGAAAGATTGGTTTAAATCTTTAGTTATCCCACCGGCTTGGACTGATGTGGAAATAAACACGAAAAAGCATGCTAAAATTTTAGTTACAGGTCGAGATGATAAGGATAGAAAGCAATATATCTATAATCAAGAATTTGTAGAAAAACGAAATCAAGAGAAATTTGATCGGATTCTCAAATTTGCAGAACAATTGGAACACATGCGCCGTGTTACAGGTCAGCACCTCCGAAAACGCTCCTTAACCAGAGAAAAGGTTTTAGCATGCATGGTTCGTTTGCTAGAAGCAGCTTACTTTAGGCCGGGTAGTGATTACTATACTCAAGAAAATGAAACCTATGGTTTAACAACCATGCGTAGTAAACATTTGAATATTGAAGGCGACGAATTGATTTTTAGTTATGTAGGTAAATCTGGGAAAAAGCAAGAACGAAATATCGTGGATGAGAAGCTTGCAAAAATAGTACAAGAAATAGATGATTTGCCCGGTTATGAAATTTTCAAATTTATTGATGAAAATGGGGCGAAGCAAGACGTAAAAAGCGAACATTTAAACGACTATATAAAAGAAGTTATGGGCGAAGCGTTTTCGGCTAAAGATTTTAGAACTTGGTCGGGAACCGTAATTGCCGCTATGGCTTTGGATGAAATTGGAGCTTTAGAAGAGGAGGACCAACAAATGTTGGATAAAAACATTCGTGACGCCGTAGTGCGTGTTAGTGAGCATTTAGGAAATACACCGTCCGTGGCCAGAAGTTCATATATTGATCCACGCGTAATTGATGAATATACACATGGAAAAACTATTAATTATTTTCAAAATGAAGTTAACCGATTAATTAAGGAAAATAAAAATCTATCTCGAGAGGAACTAGGTGTTTTATGTATGCTGAAGAAAAAATTGAAATAATTAAATTACAGCTGAACGAAGAACAATTTTTACATGTAACATGTTTTTTTTAAAACTATAGTTTATCACCATACATTTCTATAACCATTTTTAGCTTTAAAGTCTTCCTTTTATTCGCAAAAGGACTAGCACAATTAGCACTTAACTACACCGTATGGATAAATTTAAACATGTGTTTTATTATTTTGTACTATGTTTATTATGTACGGATTTATAGCTATTCAACTGAATAATGATTACCTTTAGGATAATTGTTAGGCGTCATTTTAATCCAAAAAAAATAGCTATGAATAAACAAAATGTCACTGAAATAACCAAACGTGCTTTTCCATGGCTGATTATGATTTTGATGTCTTCCGTAACCTTTGTCGGAATACTATCCGAGTTAATGCCTTCTGGAGTACTTCCTTTAATGATGGCTGATTTAAATATCAGCGAAGTGCAAACAGGAAATTTGGTGGGTTACTATGCGATAGCTTCGGCTATTTTTGCAATCCCTCTTATTTCAATAACCATGCAATTCAACAGAAAATATTTGTTGCTAATATTACTCGGTGGATTTGCTATTTCTAATATTATTTCAGGACTTGTTTAAAATTATTCCATTATTATAATTCTTCGTGTAATTGGATGTATTTGTGCAGGTGTTATGTGGCCAATGATTGCCGCTTACGGCATGCGACTCGTAGATGAAAAGTATCATGGGAGAGCTATAGCTGTAATTATGGCAGGAACTACATTGGGAATTAGTATCGGTATGCCCATTATGACCACTATTGGTAATGATTATGGTTGGCGCACAGAATTTATAGGGCTAGGTGGGTTTATTATTGTTATTGCTTTAATTAGTTTTTTTGCATTACCTTCTATACCTGGTGAAAAACTTACTAAAGGTTCTTCTCCATTTGCTCTGTTAAAAATACCAGCCGTTTTAATTGTCTTATTGCTAACGCTATTTGGCGTAATAGCACATTATGGTGTGTATGTATACATTACAAGCCTTGTTGATGAAATTCAGTTGGCAGGCGGTGTTGAAAGTGCCTTATTGTTTTTTGGAATAGGATCTCTGATTTCTGTGTTGTTGGCTATAAAATATACCGATAAATATTTAAGGCTATTAACCATAGCCATGTTTGCCTTACTAATCTTTTCTATGGGTGTTTTTCTAATGTTTGGTGGCACTAAGGGTATGGGGCATTTAGCTTTCTTTTTGTGGGGACTTTCATTTGGCCCATTAGTAACTTTGTTACAAGCAGCCGTAAGCCGGCAAGTAGAAACAGCCAAAGATGTTGCTACATCAGTTCAGTCTTCTGTTTTTAATTTATCCATTATGATTGCATCCTCTGTTGCTGGACTGTTGCTTGGTGTATATTCTCCAATGAGCTTGGTTTATTTTGCAATTGCTTTGTCTGTTCCAGGCTTAATTATTTCCTTTTTATCTAAAAAAACTTTAGGTTGATTTTTGTAAATAATTTAGAGATAATATTTAAAAATAGTAAATCACAATTATGAAACGAAAAAATTATGATACCGTAACCGAAGCAATGGCAGATCTAAAAAAGATGGGTTATACCATTGATTTTTCAATTTTGACAGAAAGGAATGTTTAATATGTCATTTTACTGCAACGGAATTATCACCAGAAGATTTTGAAATAGACCAATTTTATAGGTTTGAAGGCGATAGCGATCCAGGAGATGAAATGATAGTTTATGCCATTTCTTCAGCTAATAAAAACCTGAAAGGAATTGTGGTAAGTGCATATGGAATGTATGCAGACAACGCCTCGTCAGCAATAGTAAAAAAATTAAATACGCATCCTAAACATTAAAACGAAGAGTCATTGCCTGAAGGAGCTTTTTAAATTTATTGGGATACCCACCATTATGACAGGAAAATAAGGGATTTAACTTATAAATAATGACAGAATTTTGGGAACAAACATTTAAAGATAAACAGGAATTGTGGGGTTTTGAACCCTCAAAATCTACGGTATTAACAAACAGTTTCTTTCTTGAACAGCAGATTAAAAACGTACTCATACTTGGAATAGGTTATGGACGAAATGCTCAAATATTTCAGGAGCATGGAATAACTGTTACAGGAATTGAAATTTCTAAAACGGCGATTGATTTAGCTCAAAAGCATTTTGGAAATGATTTAACAATACATCACGGCTCTGTAACAGAAATGCCATTTGATGAAAATTTGTATGATGGAATATATGCGTATGCTCTAATTCACTTTTTGAACAAAAACGAAAGAGGAAAGTTAATCCAAGACTGCATGAACCAACTTACGGCAGGTGGTTTTATGGTTTTTGCAACGGTTGCAAAAGATGCCCAAATTTATGGTCGTGGAACTTACATTTCTAAAGACAGATTTGAAATATATGGAGGTTTAAAAATGTTCTTCTATGACGAAGAGACTATTCGAGAGGAATTTGGTAAAGTAGGATTATTGGAAATAATAGAAGTGGATGATATTTATCCCTTTTATCTAATAACATGTAAGAAATGAAAATAGTTAAAGTCACTTTTCCAAGTGTGCTAACATATCGAGAAATGATATTAAAATAAATTGGATTGAAATAAAAAGGACTGTTATCGTGTTGGTAACAGTCCTTTTTTATCTGAATCCATGGACTAAACATTTTAGAAGCTTATTATAAGCTTAAAGGAACATCATAAGCCATTTCTTTTCTACGGAATAAGAAGTTGCCATCGCGAACAGAAGCTAATACATCTACTCGTTTACGCATAGCTTCATAAACAGTGCTTTCATTTAAAACGATAAAGTTTGCTGTTTTACCAACCTCTAAACCATAATTGTCTTGAATATTTAAACAACGAGCTCCGTTATAGGTAATTAAATCGAAATTAGTTTTTACATCTTCCGAAGACATAATTTGAGCCAAGTGAATTCCATTATCCAAAATATTCATCATATTTCCATTCCCCATTGGGTACCACGGATCATTGATTGAATCTTGTGCAAAAGCCACATTAATTCCGTATTCAATAAACTCTTTAACTCGCGTTAAGCCACGACGTTTAGGGTAGGTGTCTTGACGGCCTTGTAAATAGGCATTCTCCGTTGGTCAAGCAATAAAGTTCATCTTTGTCTTTTGGAAAATATCTAGCATTCTAAATGCATACGAATCGTCTGCCGAACCAAATGAGCAGGTATGGCTCGCCGTTGTTCTAGTACCATAATCTTCCATATAGACAAGTCCATTTAATAACTCAACAAATCGTGAATGTGGATCATCGGTTTCATCACAATGCACATCAATCATCTTATCATATTTTAAAGCAAGCTTTACAATATCATGAACCGATTTTTCTCCAAATTCTCTAGCAGGCTCGTAATGTGGAATGCCGCCAACAACATCAGCGCCCATTTTCAACGCTTCTTCTACTAACTCAAGTCCACCTTTGTACATATACATGCCTTCTTGTGGAAACGCCACAATTTGAATATCAACCGTATCTTTCAGGTCTTCTTTCATTTCCAACATGGCTTTTAATGCCGTAAAGTTAGGATCGGTAACATCTATTTGAGTTCTAATATGCTGTACGCCTTGGGACACTTCGTCTTTAATTCCCTTCATAGCCAATCTTTTTACACTTTCTACCGTCAGTGTTTTTTTGAATTGGGGCCATAACTCAATAGCTTCAAATAATGTACCGGAACCTGCGCCTTCCTGTCCTAGTTCTGATAATGTATATACATAATCCAAATGCAAATGTGGGTCTACATAAGGAGGTAAAACAAGCTTGCCGTTGAGATCAATTTCTTCATCGCATTTTGGTAAATTAGTTCCGAGATGCGTAATTTTCCCGTTTTCTACAATCATTTCGGTTGCAGAATCGTTGCGATAAATTTTCGCATTAAAGAATTTTTTTTTCATTTTACATTGATATTATGTTAATACTACCAGCTATATTTTCAGTAACTAATTACATTCCGAGCATAGCGTTGGTTTTCTATAAGATACCATTTTTAATTTGATATTTTATGATAAATCCCACGCCTAAAACTAAAATGATTTTTGGAAGCCTCCCTATTTTCTATTAAATGTTGGGTACGGAATAAATTCAGTTTCGTCTCCTTTAATTTTAGTAAAAGATTGGGTTTTCCATTTTTCTTTTGCTTCTTTTATCAATTCTTTATCTGAAGAAACAAAGTTCCAATCAATAAAGCGTTCTTCAGGAAAAGGTTCACCGCCAAAAATATAGATTGTGGTGTTTTCCTGAATCGTGAACTCGCAAAGTGTACTGTCCTTTGCCACCAATAATTGTTTAGGTTGATAAACGTTGCCTTCACTTTCAATAGCGCCTTCCAAAATATACATACCTGCTTCGCCAAAAAGGTCGTTACCAATATTTACAACCTGTTTTGATTTACTTTTTATTTCAAGCATAAACAGTTTGCTAAAAACGGGAACTGGTGATTTTTTCCCAAAAGCTTCACCTGCCACTAGTTTAAACTGCAAATCTCCCTCTGACCAACTCGGAATTTCAGCTTCTTCAATATGAGAGAATGCTGGCTCCATTTGCTCCAAATGTTTTGGCAGTGCCACCCAAATTTGTAAACCGTGCATAAATAATGGCGAGTCGCGTAAATACTCTGGTGTGCGTTCGGAATGTACAATGCCCTTTCCTGCAGTCATCCAATTTACAGCACCAGGTTTAATTTCTACTTCATTGCCTAGAGCATCACGATGCATAATGCTTCCTTCAAATAAAAAAGTAAGGGTGGAAAGTCCAATATGTGGATGTGGCAGCACATCAAAATTTTCACGTTCATTAAGCTTTACAGGCCCCATGTGATCTATGTAAATAAAGGGGCCAACCATTCGTTTCTGTCTAAATGGTAACAAACGACCTACCATAAACTTTCCTATGTTGGCAGCTCTTTCTTCTATTATCAATTTGATATTTGACATAATATAAATCTTTTTAAAGTTTATCCTTTTTTATTTTAAGCGGAAGCTCTAGCTGTACAGTCTCTTCTTGCTTAAGATTTTGGTCTTTTTAATATTTTTTTACTTTGAATGTTTTTTTTAATGGGATCTAGATCCAATTTAAAAAAACAACCATATATTCTCTACCTACAATAATCACACGCTCATTTCGGTTATAGATTTATTAGAAAGTGTTAGACTTACCAATAAACCAATACTCAATAAAACAGTACCAGCCATGTACGTTCGTGGGCCAATTAGCTCTGGTGTATGTGTATAATAATCGCGAATAAATGCAGCAACTTGAGGTCCCACAATTCCTCCTAGTGCCCATGCGGTTAAAATAACACCATAAATAACAGGCATAAGCTTCGCATGAAAAACATCCAATACGTAAGATGGCATAGCACCAAAACCGCCACCATAACAAAGCAAGACATAACAAACCAACGCCCCAAAAACCCATGGATTAACCGTGAATATCATGAATGTAAAAACCAATATTTGGGTACTCAAAATTAATCGGAATACTTGAATTCTTCCAATTTTATCTGATATTCCGCCCCAAAAGAAGCGCCCAATGCCATTAAACAATGAACTAATAGCTATTAGTGTTGCACCTGCCACAGCAAGAGACTCTGTACTTATTGAAGCATCTTGGATTCTAAATAAATCCTGAATCATAGGAGACTGCAAGCTAATAAACATTATTCCTGCCGAAATATTAAGAAAGAAAATAAGCCACATGCCTAAAAATTTTGTTGATAACAAACTTCTTGTAACTGTTAAATTATTTTCGTGATCTTGACTAATTGCGCTTTTTACGGGTGGCGTATAGTTTTTTGGCACAAATCCCGATGGTGGATTTTTCATACTTAATCCCGCGGGAATTCCAATGACCATTAGTACTATGGCAATGTAGAAAAACACGTGTACCATATTATCATTGGTCATGTTAATTAACAGAGGTGCAATTAGTTTTGACATGGCAAGTGCACCCAAACCAAAACCCATAACTACCATGCCCGTGATAAATCCTTTTTTGTCCGGGAACCATTTTGAAACGGTTGCCACGGGCGTAACATAACCTAATCCCAAACCAATCCCGCCAATCACTCCAAAACCTATGTAAAAAAGAGATAAACTACTAATATGCATAGCGTAAGCACTCATTAAATAGCCTAAACCATATAGAAAAGCTCCAAGAGAAGCCAACTTTTTGGGTCCATATTTTGGAAGAATTAGCCCTCCAACTGCAGCGGACAAACCTAGAAATAGAATAGCTAAACTAAAGATCCACATCGTTTGAACGTTGCTCCATCCATACTCGGAAATAATTGGCTTTTGAAAAAAACTCCATGCATAAACGGTTCCCAGTACGAGCTGAAGAAGCGTTCCCATAATTGCAATAAACCAACGATTTAAATAAAGGTTATTCATTAAATGAAGAATTTAGTTCTAAAATTAATTTCAGGTTTCAAATTACATAAACTTCCCTATGTTGGCTACTCTTTCTTATAATTTTCCAGTACATCGGTTAAAATTTTACGAAAATTATCACCTTACTCTGAAGCCACCTGTAATCTCACATATTTAATAGAACTATTTTAAATATGCAGAATACATCCAAACTAATTTTTCCTGCTCACTAATGTAATCGCTCATAAGTGCATTTGTTCCTTCATCTTCAGCATCTGCCGATAGTACCAGAAGTTCACGTTGCAGTGTGATGATAATTTTGAATGATTCAAGCGTGTCTTTCATATCTTGAATTCCATCCGCCTCTTCAGAACTTTCTTTGATTTTGGCTTCTTTCTGATAGATTGAGAATTTATGGTTTGGTGTGTGACCAAGGGTGCGAATTCGTTCAGCTACTTCATCAATTTTTATAAATTAATCTTCATAAAGTTCTTGAAATTTATCGTGTAACTCGAAAAATTTATCTCCTTTTATATTCCAATGATACCCTCTAACATTTTGATAAAATATGGAATAATCAGCCAAGAGTTCATTCAATTTATCTGCAAGTTTTTTGGACTTTTCCATGTCCAAACCAATTGGATTTAATTTCGTCATAATTATTGTTTTTAGATTTATAGTTTAATTAATTAGCGGTTGATATCAACCAATATTTTCACTTCTGAAGGGTCGTTAGTCAATGCCTCAAAGCCCTTTTCTACAATCTCGTCTAATGAGATGACGCTCGTAACCAGCTTTTCTACTGGTAATTTTCCGCTACTAATTAAAGCAATTACTTGAGGGAAAATATTACGATAGGGCTGTTCCAATAATGGTCAATTCTCTTAACGTTTGATTTAATGCATCATGCGTCACCTTTTTACCAAAAAGTGCAACCAAAACTGCTGTTCCTCCGTTGCGAAGACTATTTATTCCGGTATCAAATGAGGCTTGAGCTCCAGCGGCATCAATAAAAATATCCACACCATTCCCAGTCATTTTTCTAATTTTTTGAGGAATATCTTGATCTCTTGCGTCAAAAGTATGAGTCGCACCAACTTCTTTAGCTTTTTTCAACCTGTTCTCTGAAAGGTCTGAAACAAAGATTTGAGAAGCACCTGTAGCCACGGCAACTTGAACCGTTAATAAACCAATAGGACCTGCGCCTGCAATCAATACAGTGTCGCCCATTTTCATGCCACTTCGTTGTTTAGCATAGGTAGCAACGGCTGCTGGCTCAACAATAGCACCTTGCTCAAAAGTCATAGAGTCTGGCATTTTATGAACCATATAGTCTTCTGCTACTATGTATTTAGCAAAACCACCATTGGACGTTAATCCCACAAACCCTAGCGGTTCAGAAAGGTTGTATTCTCCAGTTGTAATAAACGGACTTTCAGGGTTTCTAAAAATTGGCTCTACTGTTACGCGATCCCCTTTTTTAATGTTTTTCACGTTTTTACCAACTTCTTCAACGACTCCAGAAAATTCGTGTCCAAGCGTTGTAGTTCCCTGATGGCCGTTAGGTGCATATGGTTCATCTACAGGAATTAATTGTGGACCATCTAAATATTCATGTAAATCCGATTCACAGATTCCTGTGAATTTCACGGCTATTTTTACTTGATTGTCTTTTGGTGTTGGAATTGAAGTTTCTTCTACTCTAATATCTTTTGCTGCATGCCAGCGCGCTGCTTTCATCGTCTTCATAGTCGTTAATTTAAATGTTAAGAATTTGTTCTTATTGTTAATCTATGACCTTGTCGTCATAAATCGTTTGATTCTAGCTTGTTTTAGGTGCTTCAAACGAAAATTTATTTCGGATCGACCTTCAAGGTTTCAATATCCCAACCAGCCAATTTTGCTCCAGCTTGATAGCTACTTTCCAAGAAACCTAAAATCTGTTGTTTCGGGTTATCACTTTTTAATAAATCGTTGTAAAGTAATAAAGCCATTGGGCTACCATTGGAATCTTGCCATTTGGCAGTATTAGGTTTCAACGGTTCTTTATCTATACCTTCTGGTGACGGATATGTATAAGAATAAAATGCAGGTTCTTTAATGGTATCATCTCCAAACCAGAATCCAAAACTTATCATTTCATGGGAATAAGCTTCCAATTCCACTTGAGATGAGGTGTTCATCTTTGGACCTCTTTTGCCTGAAAATCGTGAAACCACCAAATCAAAGTGATGCCAATAAATATGTACCGGACAGGTTTTGCTGTAAGATCTACCGCTAAATTCCTGAAAAACCATAGCAATTTGCAGTAAGATTTTCCAAGCTTTATGAACGGCCTCTTTATCGTAGGTATGGTGTTCTATGCATGTATCAAAAGGAATTTTATCAGAGAGGTCAAATGGTATTTCCAATATATCGAACGTGATATGGAGTTCTTTTAGAATAGCTTCCAATTTTTTTAAAAATCAGCTACTGAAAGTCCATCCTGCAATTTAAACGAACGCTGTTCTCCGTTACTTGTTGAAACATTCAGGGTATGGTTTATAAAATCAAACAATATTTCAAACGAAATATCATTAAAAGGAATCGCGCGTGTGGTAACGCCTCTTGTTGTGGTATACAATGTTAAGTGCCACCAGTGGTTCTTTTTCGGATTCAAAGACAGTCGCAATTTACCGACAATTTGAAAATAACGATGTAATGTTTCCTTGGTGTCTAGCCATTCTGATAATGGAAATGCTGGAAATACGGTTTGATTACTCATGGTTTTTTGGTTTAGTTATTAATGTTTTAAGTCTAATTTAATGGATTGTGCCATAAGCTTAAAGCTCATCATAACCTTTAAAATCTGGACTCACGATGCGTTTCCATTCCGGATGTTTTTTTATATATGCAAACACATAAGGACAAAAGGGAAGTAATGTAATTTTGTAATCATCAAGATAATGCAGTGTTTATTCCACCACAGCACTTGCTGCACCTTTTCCCGCTAACTCTGGATCGGTTTCGGTATGTATCAACGCAATTTTATTGCGAGGTTCTTTATAATCTATGAATGCGTAGTGACCATCAACTTCAATTTCGAAGCGTTTTTTTTCTTCGTTTTTAACTAATGGGATAGTATTATATTCAATTTTCATATTTATAATTTTAGAGTATTTAGATGTAAAATCTTTTTTATCGTGCTAATGGCTAAAACTATTCCTTCAAATATTTCATATTTGATTTTACCGTTTCAATCACATCAGCGACTTGGCCGTTCAGCATTAATTTTCCCATACTTGTAGCGAAGCCTTTTATTTGAATGAATTCAACTTTTGGAGGCATGGCCAAAGCGTCAGGATCTGTAAAAATGTTTATGAGCCTAACGTTTATTTTATGCTCAATGCGCCTGAAGGACATTTTGAAACTTGGTCTAGTAACGCCGCCGTACTGGCATTGTTAGGTTTAATCCAAGGCCTCTCTTTAGGGTTATAAACCTTTGGCAATGTTTTTACGCATATTCCTGCATGTATACATTTTTCAGGTTTCCATAAAATGGTTATCTCTCCGTTTGAATATTCGTTTGTTTTCATAATTTAGTGGTTTATAAATTTATTTAACGAGGGTCCAAATAGATCCATTTTTAGTTGAAAATTTCTCTAAATTACCTGTTTTAGAAAGTTGATTTAAAACCGCTTCACTTTCGGTTCGCGGTGTTCCTGAAAGTTCAGAATACTCTTTTGCCGTGAGTGAAGGGTAAATTGAGAAGAGAGATTCCCAGTTTTTACGATATTCACTTTTAGTAGCATTCGGATTTAATTTTAAAATCGCCATTTCATAAAAAGCATAGGGTCTGGTGCCATACACGGTTTCTTGGTTGCCAGCTTCATCAACAAAAAATATGGTTGGAAACCCTCGAACACCTAGTTTTCTTCCTAATTTTAAATCAGCTTCAAACAGCGTTTTGGCTTGGCCATCAAAATCCGTTTTTAATTGAGCCACGTCCAAACCTACATTGTCAGCTGCCATAGCCAAGTTTTCCCATTTAGCCATATTTTTCTTTTTCAAAAACATCAATTCTCTCATTTCCCGCATGTATAAAACGGCCTTCTCCTTATCTTGAAGTTGGGCTGCCTTAAACGCAATAGAGGATGGGTAAGATGAATCCATTGGGTCTTCCAACCAAAGGTCTCCATCTATAGGCATATCATAATGAACACTTACTTCGTCCCAATGACTGGCAACGTCTGAAGGACCACTTATTCCACCACTATTGTAATTCCAGTCTGGTAGTAAACCTCCCATTCTATAATCAATCTCCACAGCATTGCCGTATTCTAGTTTCAATTTACGTAATTGAGGTTCAATTCCCCAACAGGACGAACAAATTGGATCTGTGTAATACATTAGTTTTACAGATTTCTCTGTGGATTGCTAATTACTTTTAGTTGAAGTGTTTAATTCACCATCTGTTGTTTCACACATTCCAGTTTCGATATCGCATAAAAGTGGATTATTTTTTGATGTTTCGTTCGTCATGATTTTTGTTTTTAATAATTATCTTCAGTTAAAATATAGTCTAAATTCCTATTTATTAGCCGATTACTTCAAGTATAAGGAAAATAAGTGTATATTTAATACTTAATTCCTTTTAGAAAGTGGTTTCCTCAAGGAAACTACCTTAAGGCTATTTTATATTTAAATTAACGTTTTAACAATGAATAAAAAATCAATAATAAATAACACGCCTATTTGCCAAATTAGGATGCAAGCTATTAGCGACACGATGAGCATTTTATCTGGAAAATGGAAATTCCATATTTTAGGCACACTTATCGAAGGCAACAAAATGGGATTTATGGATTTGCAGCGTGAAATAAATGGCATTGGTAGTAAAATGCTTTCCAAAGAACTTCAAGATTTAGAACTAAACCACTTAATAAGCCGCACCGTTATGGATACAAAACCTATAACGGTTGCGTATGCTATTACTGAACATGGTGCAACACTTTCGCCTTTAATTAATGAACTAGCCAAATGGGGAATTGCATATCGAAAGTCCGTGCATGGTTCAAAATAAATTAACTATTAGATTTCACATAGGTCAGAATAGGCAATACGGATAGCTTTTCTGGTTATGGTTTTTAGCCTATCTCCTAATGTTGAAAGACTTTTGTGTTACGTTACCTCCTCGGAGGTTGCAAACTCTTCCATTCTAGTTATTAAATCGTTTTCAACCGTATAAATCTGAACCCATTTTTGTTTCAGCTCCCTTCCAGACCGTTTTACTTTTTGATGTTCCTTTCCTATTACCACAACCATATTATTTTCAACGATATATTGTTGAGGTTCAAAGTTGATAATTTCAGTACGTTCCATAATATTGGTGAAAAATGTTCTGACACCTTTTTTATGTTTAAAAGTTCCTGCCGGAATAATTTGTGTGCCATGATAAACCCATACCGTATCTTCTGATACTGTGGCAACAAATTTATCGGCATCGCCACTACTAAAGGCTTTAAACATATTTTCTACTACTGTTTTTGCTGAATTTTTCATGGTTTATTATTTTTCAATTTTAAAATACCTAGGTTAATTACGTCGAAGTTTACCTGAAAACAAATTACAGTTACTGTTTTGCAAATTGAAGGTGAATCACAATATTAACCTCCTTCCCAACGCCTGTAGCAGTAGGGTCATAATCAATATTATAGTCAAATCTATTTATCGTTGTTTCAGCTTTCATTCCTAATTTTTCACCTTGGTTGTTTTTCACTTTACCGCCATAATGAACATCAAAAACGACGTCTTTCGTCACACCTTTAATAGTTAGTTCTCCTTTTAAAATATATTGATTACTTTTTTCGGTAGCTGAAATTTTCGTGCTTTTAAAAGTCATTTCAGGATATTTTTCAACTTCAAAAAAATCAGCACTTCTTAAATGGTTATCTCTATCTTCTACATGGGTATTAATACTTTCAATCTTAACCGTAAAATCGAAATTTGCATCGTTGAGCGCATCTCCTTTTGTAGTTAAGCTTCCGGTATAATCTAAAAATTTCCCATTCACGATACTAATTCCAGAATGCGAAATGTTGAAATTTAATGAGGAATGATATGGATCTACAGTCCATTACGTTTGTGCGAAGGTGCTGATCGAAAAAAAGACCAAAGCAACTAATGTGATAATTTTCTTCATTTTAAGTGGTTTTAATTATTAGTAAAATTTCAACAGTAAATGGCTATTTCGAATTACTCGGAAGCGATAGTATGAACCCATTTTTCGAATGATTCCATAAAGCTCTTTAAGAAATCTTTAGTAGAATCATTTATTAGTTCGCCATTATCATCAAATAGATCGGCAGCATTACCAATATAAGCTTCAGGTTGCGCCATAGTAGGGGCATTAATAAACGTTAGTGATTGTCTTAAATGGTGGTTTGCGCCAAAACCACTTATTGCCCCAATGGAAACACTTACAATTGCCGCAGGTTTTCCATCCCATGAATTTTCTCCATAAGGTCGGGACCCTACGTCAATAGCATTTTTTAAAACAGCAGGCACCGAGCGGTTATATTCAGGGGTTAAAAATAACAGACCATCTGTATTTTGAATTTTTTTGCGTAACGCTACCCAGGCTTCAGGTGGATTTCCTTCTAAATCTTCATTAAACATAGGAAGACCAGATATGTCTAGTAGCTCTGTGGTTAAGGATTCTGGAGCTAGCTCCATAAGTGCTTTGGCTGTTTTTAAATTATAGGATTCCTTACGTAGACTTCCTACAATTACAGCAATTTTATATTTTTTCATAATTGGATGTTTTCTATTGCTATAAGATACCAAATTAGGAAGGATAAATGGGTGGCTTTACAGAACATTTAACAGTTGTCAAGCTGAAAGGTCAAATCTTTATTTTTCTGTTTAGAAAAGGAGCGTGTTTTTAATTAAATAGAATGAATTATATGGCAAGGACTCTATGATACCAATTAATAGTATTGGTTATTTAAACCTAATATCGGAACAATTTTCGTGTTAATTAATCTCTTCAGTGGAGTAATTTTTTACCTTTTTAATTTTATAATGCAAAATGATTGCTGACAACGATAAACAAATTACGGCAATAATACTCATGGCTATAACTGGCGCATAAATATGTGAAACACTAGCGTGGTTAAGATAAAGTATGCGAAAGGTTTTTAAATAATGCGTCAAAGGAATTAACTCGGCTATAAATTGGACCCAATTTGGCATCTGACTTAAAGGCCAAGTAAATCCGCTAAGTATAAAACTTGGCGTAGCTACTACCATTAAAACTTCAGTAGCTTTTAATTGATTAGGTAAAACAATACTCACCAATACACCTATGCCACATACGGCGAGAATAAAAACAAAGGTGCTTAAAGAAAAGGCCCAAAAAGCGCCACCTATTACCATATTATAATATTTAGAAAAGCCCCAGTATAGCAGGAGTATACCAACAGACATAATCATGTAAGGAATTATCTTTACAGCTAACATGCCTAGAGGATTTGGCATTTTTCTGACTAATTCTTCAAAAGTTCTATTTTCATATTCTGATGCAAAAGTAAGTGCTAAACCCAATAGTAAAATTTGCTGGAAAACTGTTAAAAGCACACCTGGCAACATAAAGTATAAATAATTTCCACTGCGTATGCTTTGCTTAATAATGGTTGTTTTAAAGGGTTCGTAATTTTGTGTTGCCACATATTCTGGAACACCCTTTTTCATTTGAGATTCGATTTGGATCCCTGCTTTTATGGTCATTGCTACACCATTTACCGCCATCAATGCCGTGTTAGAAGTTAGGGTGTTGGAGGCATCGACAAAAATGGTGATTTCGGGTAACTTATTTTGTTGAATTCCAGAGGTAAATCCTCTGGGAATATTTACTATTACTGAAGCGTCTTCATCTATTGCTTTGTTTTTTACATTAGTAAGGTCGGGAAAAACGCTAACAACCTGAATGCTTTCCGTTTCCTCAAGCATATCAATAAATTTCACACTCATGAGACTTTGATCCTGATCGACGACAATTATTGGTAAATCGGTTATTTTACCTTTTTGATAAACCGCACCAATTAGTATTCCATACAAAATAGGAGCTCCAATAAATAGCAGTCGCAATACGTTGTTGCTAAAAAAAAGCCTGAATTCTCGTTTAATTAAGTGTATAAATTTCTTCAAAACATATTATTTATTAAACTTTAAAGAAACCGAAGCTTTTGTAATCAAATCTTTAACCTTTTCTGGATTTGTAGGTTTTACTTCTACCTCAAATAAGGTTTGTTGCATGTCAAAGTCGGGATAAGCTGTTGCTATATTGGCATAAGAACTTAAAGCTTTAACGAGAGTTATCTGGCCATTAATAATTTCGGAATCCTTATAAAGAACTTCTATTTTAACGTTTTCTCCCCGTTTAATTTCGCCTAATTTGCTTTCTGCAATGGTAAAACGAAAATAAACGGATTGATTAATATAGCCACTTATAATTGGATACCCTGGTAAAGCAAGCTCGCCAATTTTTAAATTGATGGTTTCAATGGACATATCTTGAGGGGCTATTACATACTTTTCGCGTTCAGCGGCACCAACTTCTAGAATAGCTCCCGAGGCTTGTAACTGTTGCCCCAAAGCCATGCTTTGCTGTTCGGTCCGAGCACCATTTTTTGCTTCTTCCAATTCTGTTTTTGCAGCGTCATATTGATTTTTGGCACCTTGATATTTCGCGTAAACTTCATCAAACTGTTGTTGCGGTATTAGACTATCTTGCAACATTTTATTAAGTCTGTCTTTGGATTTATTGGCAAATTCAAATTGCTCTTTTAATCCGTTAACTTTGTTCTGTAATTGTTTTAGTTGCCCATCAGTTGCGCCCTTAATGGTCATTTGGTATTGCGCTTCTGCAGATTTTAAAACACCTTCCGCTTGCTGCTTTTTGGCATCAACTTCAGGAATATCTAAAATAGCCAGAGTGTCTCCTTTTTTAACGAAATCACCCTTTGATACCAATAGTGATTCCACGGTTCCTGGTATTTTAGTAACTACAGAAATTTGTTCCCTTTCAATTTTCCCCATAAAAGCTGGGTCTATTTTCTTATCTGAACAAGAAAATGAAACTACTATTACAAGTAGGAGTAAAACATTTTTAATTTTCATAACCGTTATAAATTTTGCCTAATAACTCACCTGTCGCTATTAAGAGTTCTAATGTTGCGTGTCGCTGATTTAGAATTTGGTTGTAATAATTCAAGTTTACTTTATAAAAATCATTTTCGGAGGCCAAACGCTCCGTTAAATCCACAAGACCGGCGTTGTATTGCTTGGTTGCCAATTGTAAGTTGTTTTCAGCTATTTGTACACGCTGTTTTGCCACTATAACTTTTTGTTCGGCTGTTTTAAAGTCAGATTTATTTTTAAACAACAACAATTCAAATTTCTCTCGTGTATCTTTTAATTTGGTGTCAATGATTTCAACTTCAATTTCAGCCTTCTGTGCACTTTTACTATTTTCTCCGCCTTTAAATAAATCCCATTTCATTCCAACGCCAACTGCTGCGGCTGGTTCTAGAGTTATGTTTTCCGTGTCTAAAGTTACATTACCTGCAAGTGGAACGTCTTTAAGCTTTAAGCGCGTGTCAAAAGCATTCAAATATGTTAGGTTTCCAAAAGCAAATATGGTGGGGAAATAAGTGCCTTTTTCTTTGTTATAAGCAAATTCTTTAGCCTTTTTTCCCGCTTCCAAAGCTTTTAATTCTGCGCGATTATCGACATCTAACGCATCTGTATCTATTAAGAAAGCCTGTAAGTTGTAAGTAATAGTTTTTAGTTCATTTGCCGGTATTCGGGTGAGATATGCCAGTTTGGCAAGCAAAACATTTCTATTGCCTATAGCTTCCAGCTTTTTTTCTTCTAGCTCTAAAACGGCTAATTTTATTTTATCACGATCATAAGGAATTGCCAAGCCGTTATCAATGGCTTTTAGAACTTTTTTATGCTCTGTATCCAATCGTTTTTCAGAATCTTCAATGAGTTTATCCACAGCATTTAATAGCATTAATTGATCAAAGGTTTGGATGACCTCTTTGGCAATTTCTTCCTTTCCAGCTTCGGCTAAAAACCGTTCGGCTTTTTGCTTTTCCTCTAATGCTTTAATGCCGCTGTTAATTTGATTTCCTGCAAAAATTATTTGTCGGGTAGATAAACCTCCCATTAAAACATGCGTTTGAAAACTAGAGGCTAATGGGTCTTCCAAAAAGGGTGTTCCGCTTATGGGTAAATATTGAGTGGGAAATTGTAGGCTTAATTGTGAGTACAAAAAGCCATAGCCACCCAAAAATGAAAGTGACGGTAGTCTTTTTCCTTTGGCGATTTCCATATCTAATTCCGTATTATTACTAGTCATTTCTTGAATGCGTATGTCTGCACTTCCAGTAATTGCTTTTCGGATAGGTTCTTTTAAAATGTCTTCTATAAAACTCTGGGCATATAATGGTGTACTTATTAAAAAAAGTGTTCCAAAAACCGAATAGAATAAATTTTTAGTCATGAAAATCTTATTGTAAGAGTTTACTAATTTAATATGCTTGCACTATAAGTTAGGGCTTTTTAACAGGTTGCTTTTTATGAATATTAAATTTATTTCATCTTAGATTTGTTAATCTATAGCTTCAAATATAAAAGAATGATCGGTCAGTACCTGGTAGTAAATTTTAATCAATACACTTGTAATTTGTAAGCAGTAATGGGTCCTAACTTGTACATGTTTGCCACAACCCAAGCAGCTCTGGGTGGTAAAGTTTTCAATTTGCCCCGAAAACCTACCACAAAAAAGGGCTGGCACTCGCTCCGATCATTCCGCCCGAAGGCTAAATTTTAATTTTTTAATTCTGTAAGCCAATTAATTTCTTGAATTTTACTGTCAATTTCTCTAAAAGATCGTCCTGTTTGATCCATTTCAACTTGTAGTTTTTTAATATCAATGGTTGCTTTAAGATTAGAGTCGCCGCTATTATTTATTTGTGCCGCATTTCTAATATTTCTTAACTTTTCAGAAAGCATTTTTAAAGAATCACGTTTGGCTAGCGCTTCCATTAAAATGCCTTCACCTTCCACAACCGTATCATTATTGGTTTTATTAATCCGAATTATTATCGCTTCCAAGTCGGTTATGGCTTTTCGTAATTGCGCCAATAATTTAATAGGATCTTCCTGGGGAAGCTTATCATCGGAAACGATTAAAACAGGTCTAATTCTATTTTGAAGCTGCTCTATTTTCTTCATTAAATCAGCTCTTAATAAAAGCGCTTCAGCAAGTTTCATTTTTTTATTTTCTTCTAACATGAATTCAATTAAAATTTTTACAAACTATTATCTTGGACATTTAGATATTGGATTGTTATCTGGTTTGGGAGCCCATTTATTATAAGGTGTCATATCAAAATTATTCACCTCATCCATAGATAAACCTAATGCTTTAGCTACACCTTCTCCGTATTCCGGATCTGCCTTAAAACAGTTTCTAATATGGCGAATTTGAATAAATTTCTCGGCGCCACCTACTTCAGCTGCAGTATTTTTAAAGAGTAAACCGTCTTTTCCATCCGCTTTAATAATGCGAAATAAATTACCAGGTTGTGTATAATAATTTTCATCATCGTCTCTAAAATTGTGTGCATAAGCGTCACCATTTAACTCTAAAGGTGGTTCTTTAAATTCTGGTTGTTCTTGCCATTCACCGTAACTGTTAGGGTTATAGTGTAAAGTGCCTCCATGGTTTCCATCTACTCGCATGGTTCCGTCTCTATGGTTAGAATGGTAAGGACACGTTGGTTTATTTACTGGAATTTGATAATGATTAACGCCTAATCTATAACGTTGCGCATCGCCATAAGAGAATAGTCTTCCTTGAAGCATTTTGTCTGGAGAGAATCCAATACCTGGAACAATATTAGTCGGGTTGAAAGCGGCTTGCTCTACATCTTGAAAATAATTTTCTGGATTTCTATTTAATTCAAATTCTCCCACAGGAATCAATGGGAAGTCTTTTTTAGACCATACTTTGGTTAAATCGAAAGGATGAAAACGGTATGTTTTGGCTTCGGCTTCTGTCATTACTTGGATAAACATTTTCCATTTTGGGAAATCCTTTCTTTCTATAGCATCAAACAAATCAACTTGCGATGATTCTCTATCCATACCAACAACTTTAGCAGCTTCTTCATTAGATAGATTTTCAATACCTTGTTGCGTTACAAAGTGAAACTTCACCCAATGTCTAACATTATCTTTGTTGATCAGGCTGTATGTGTGACTACCAAAACCGTGCATATGTCTGTAACCTGTTGGAATACCACGATCACTCATTACTATAGTAACTTGATGTAAAGCTTCTGGTAATAATGTCCAAAAATCCCAATTATTATTGGCACTCCTTAAATTGGTTTTAGGATCGCGTTTTACAGCACGATTTAAATCTGGAAATTTCATTGGGTCGCGAAAGAAAAATACTGGTGTATTGTTTCCTACCAAGTCCCAAATACCTTCTTCGGTATAAAACTTTAAAGCAAACCCTCTAATATCTCTTTCGGCATCGGCCGCACCTCTTTCTCCTGCAACCGTAGAAAATCTGGTAAACATATCCGTCTTTTTACCAACTTCACTAAAAATTTTTGCTTTGGTATATTTGGAAATGTCATGAGTGACTGTAAAAGTTCCAAACGCACCTGAACCTTTGGCGTGCATTCTTCTTTCTGGAATGACTTCGCGATCAAAGTTTGCCATTTTTTCAAGAAACCATGCATCTTGCATCAACATGGGGCCTCTTGGTCCTGCGGTTTGCACGTTTTGATTATCTCCAACTGGTGCTCCAGTCTGCCTTGTGAGTTTTGGTTTTTTATCCGCCATTTTTTTGGTTTTTATAAGGTTTTGTCAAGTCATTCAAGTTACAATTTTTAAGCTACTTTACAAATAGCTTTAACCATTATTAGCAGGAGTGAAATTGGCATTCATTCTCGGGTTGGACTTTTTCATTTTACTTCCGCAAAATAGCTTGTGTGGTTGTTATGAAATTAAGGCAGTAAACAAATCTGCATTGTCATTTAAGTATTGATAATTAAATTTTCTGTGTTTTAATTGGTCTTCTATTTTTTGAAAATCTCCTTGGTTTTTTAATTCAATTCCAACCACTGCCGGACCACTTTCTCGATTCGTCTTTTTTGAAAATTGAAAATAGGTAATGTCATCATTTGGGCCTAAAATATCATTAACAAATTCTTTTAATGCACCTGGTCTTTGTGGAAACTGGACAAGAAAATAATGCTTCAAGCCTTCATATAGTAAGGATCGCTCTTTTATTTCTTCAGTTCGGGAAATGTCATTATTGCCGCCACTAACAACGCATACTACATGTTTTCCTTTTATTTTTTCCTTATAAAAGTCGAGAGCAGCAATAGTTAATGCGCCTGCTGGCTCGGCCACAATTGCTTCTTCATTATACAAACGTAAAATAGTTGTACATATCTTCCCTTCTGGGACAAGGATAATATCTTCCAAATTATCTTTACAGATTTCAAATGTTTTATCTCCTACACGTTTTACAGAAGCGCCATCTACAAATTTGTCAATCTTTTTTAATGTTGTATTTACACCTTTTTTGATGGAAATTGACATGGATGGTGCACCAGCTGGCTCCACCCCAATAATTTTTGTGTTTGGACTTAATTTTTTAAAAACCGAACTGACTCCTGCTGCTAAACCGCCACCGCCTATTGGTACAAACAAATAGTCAATAGGTGTGTGGTGGTCTTCCAAAATCTCTAAAGCGGTTGTTCCTTGGCCTGCCATTACTTGTTCATCATTAAAAGGATGAATTAAAATAGCGTCAATTTCTTGACAAAAACGGTTAGCTTCCTCAAATGCTGCGTCAAATGTATCACCTAATAAAACCACTTCAACCTTATTCTTACCAAAGAGTTTAACTTGTTTTGTTTTTTGAAGAGGGGTTGTGACAGGCATAAATATGGTTGCTTGAATGTTTAATTTATAACAAGCATAAGCAACGCCTTGCGCATGGTTTCCGGCACTAGCGCAAACAATAACTTTGGCTTTATCTTGGTTTGAAAGTGACATTATTTTATTGTAAGCACCTCTTAATTTGTAAGAGCGCACAGGCTGTAAATCCTCGCGTTTTAAATAAATTTGGGCAGAAAATTCTTCGCTCAAGTTTTCGTTTTTCATTAGTGGCGTATGCATAGCAATACCTTTTATGCGCTCTTTGGCTTGATATACTTTATCTAATAACTCCATTACTTAGTGGGTCTTAATTTACGTACTTCTAATCCTGTTTGCCACAGTTCGCTGTTTTTCATCGCAGTTAATTCTTCTTTTAATTTTATACGGTAATCCGGTTTGCTATTGGCTTCAATCACTATTTCAGCTTCTTTGCCAGAAACGACATTGTCGTACAATTTATTCAATATAGGTTCAGTAGCTTCGCGAAATTTACCCTTCCAATCTAATGCGCCGCGTTGTGCAGTTGTTGAACAATTGGCAAACATCCAATCCATACCATTTTCGGCAATAAGCGGCATTAAACTTTGCGTAAATTCTTCTACAGTTTCATTAAAGGCCTCACTTGGTGAATGCCCACGTTGGCGAAGTACATTAAACTGTGCTTCAAAAATGCCTGCAATAGCACCCATTAAAACACCGCGTTCTCCTGTGAGGTCGCTATAAACTTCTTTTTGAAAAGTGGTTTCAAACAAATATCCTGAACCAATGGCAATACCTAATGCCAAGGCGCGTTCTTGGGCGTTTCCGGTAGCGTCTTGGAACACGGCATAGCTGGAATTCAATCCTTGCCCACTTAAAAATAAACTTCTAAGTGATGTGCCTGAACCTTTTGGGGCCACCAAAACAACATCGATATCCGAAGGCGGAACAATGCCTGTTTTATTATGAAATGTCACGCCAAATCCATGGGAAAAATAGAGTGCTTTTCCTTTGGTTAAGTGTTTTTTCATGCCTTCCCAAGCTTGTATTTGCCCGGCATCTGAAAGTAAATTCATGACGATAGTTGCTTTTTTGCAGGCCTCATCTAATTCGAAAAGTGTTTTGCCTTCTTCCCAACCATCAGCTCGTGCCTTTTTCCAGCTCGTTGTTCCTTTTCGTTGTCCAACAATCACGTTGATACCATTATCTTTTAAGTTGAGTGCTTGCCCTGGACCTTGAACACCATAACCGATAACGGCTACGGTTTCACCTTTTAATACGTCTTGTGCTTTTTTAAGTGGAAATTCGTTACGTTTTACAACGTTTTCTTGTACGCCTCCAAAATTTATTGTTGCCATAATTCTTATTATTTATTGTTTATAATTTGTGATTTAATTCTTCTAACTCTTTTAAATAGGTGCTAAATTCTTTCATGGGTTTTGTTACTGCTACACGTCCAGAACGTGCAAATTCAAGTACACCATAAGGTTGTAAGTTTTCGAACAGCAATTGGGTTTCTTTTACATGTCCTGTTTTTTCTATGACCATAAATTTTGGGTCTACCGTAAGTATTCTTGCATGATGTTCCCGAATTACTTTTTCCACATCACCATTAGTTAAAGTGCCTGTTTTTATTTTATACAATGCGATTTCTTGATGTACGACTTCAGAATCTTCATGTGCGAATGCTTTAAAAACATCTATTAGTTTTTCGAGCTGTCCGATAACTTTTTCTACTTGCTCTTTTGTTGTTCTTAAAACAATGGTATATCGAAACACTCCCTTTACTTCCGATTCGGAAGCTGTAATACTATCGATATTGAGGTGGCGACGCGTGAAAATAATTGTTACCCGATTCATCATCCCGATGCTGTTTTCTGTAAAGACGGATACTGTATATGTTTTTTTCATTTTTTTTTAGTTTAAACGAACTTCTGATACAGAGGCTCCGGTTGTCATCATTGGAAATACATTTTCCTCTTTAGCGACCATGACTTCTAACAAGTAAGATCCGTTGTGATTTAGCATTTTTAATAGATTTTCTTTTAAGTCTTTTCTAGCTTCAATTTTGGAGGCTTCAATACTATACGCTTTAGAAAGGGCTATAAAATCAGGGCTGATCATATTTGTAAATGAATAGCGTTTCTCAAAAAATAATTGTTGCCATTGACGTACCATCCCAAGAAATCGGTTATTTAAAATGATGATTTTTATATCTACATCACTTTGCAAAATGGTCCCCAATTCTTGTAGCGTCATTTGAAAGCCTCCATCTCCAATAATGGCTATTACCGGTTTATCCGGTGCACCAAATTTTGCTCCAATAGCAGCCGGTAGCGCAAATCCCATGGTTCCCAAACCTCCAGATGTAATGTTGCTTTTTGTTTTATTGTATTGATAATAGCGCGCTGTCATCATTTGGTGTTGACCCACATCGGTAACGACAACTGCTTCTCCGTTGGTGATTTCTGAAAGCATTTTGATGACCTCATCCATTTTCAATTCTTCGGAATGTAATTCGTTGGCACTTTCTTGCAATGTGTCTATTTCAACTTGTTTAGCGTCTTTAAATTCCTGAAACCAAGAGCTATGGACTTTTTTATGAACCAATGCTGTTAATACTTTTAAGGCTTCTTTGGCATCCGCATGAATTGGAACATCTGCTTTTATAATTTTATTTAATTCCGAAGCATCAATGTCTACATGAATAATTTTTGCCTGTCTGGCATACCTAGAAACATCGCCAGTAACTCTATCGTCGAAGCGCATACCGATGGCGATTAGGACATCGCACTCATTTGTTTTTATGTTTGCGGCATAATCACCGTGCATGCCTAAATATCCGGCATAAAGTGGGTGATTATTGGGAAATGCGCCTAATCCTAAAAGGGTTGATGCTACTGGAATTCCTAACTTTTCAACAAACTCCACTAATGCCTGCTCTGCATGAGATAGCATAATTCCCTGTCCAATTAGTAAGTACGGTTTTTTTGCGGCATTAATTAATTTCGCTGCGGCTTCTGCAACCGATTTGCGCAACTTTGGCCTAGGATAATAACTTCGGATATTCGTACATGTCTCATATTTGAAATTGGTTTGGCCAAATTGCGCATCCTTGGTAATATCAATCAGTACAGGGCCTGGACGTCCAGATTGTGCAATGTAAAATGCTTTTGCAACAGCGGCAGAAATATCGTCTGCTCTGGTAACTTGACAGTTCCACTTGGTTATGGGCATGGAGATTCCCACCACATCCGTTTCCTGAAAAGCATCGGTGCCCAAAAGATGGGATGATACTTGGCCTGTGATACATACCAAGGGCGTGGAATCAATCATAGCATCTGCTAAGCCAGTAATTAAATTGGTTGCGCCTGGTCCAGAAGTTGCGAATACCACACCTGTTTTCCCTGATGTTCTAGCATAACCTTGCGCGGCATGAATGGCGCCTTGCTCGTGACGGACTAAAATATGATTTACGGATTCTTCATAGTCATACAAGGCATCATATATGGGCATAATGGCTCCTCCGGGATACCCGAATATTGTATCAACTTGTTCGGTTACTAAAGACTCGACTACAGCTTTAGCTCCTGTCATTTTTATTGAGTTCATTTCTGTTTTTTTTTTTTTTTTAAGAATTATTTGTCAGTTACGCAACCTGTTGAGGCGCACGACACACATTTTGCATATTTATATAAGACACCTTTTGTGGCTTTGAGTTTTGGTGGGTTCCATTCCGACTTTCGTTTGGCTAGTTCTTGATGGTTTACGTTTAACTGAATGGTATTATTTTTTGTGTCAATGATGATTTTGTCGCCATTTTCAACTAATGCAAGTGTCCCACCGTCATGAGCTTCGGGTGTGATATGTCCCACCACAAATCCGTGTGTTCCACCAGAGAATCTGCCGTCGGTAATTAACGCCACGTTTTTCCCCAGTCCAGCACCCATAATTGCCGAAGTTGGTTTTAACATTTCCGGCATACCAGGTCCTCCTTTTGGACCACAGTAGCGAATCACCACCACATCTCCCGATTTTACTTCACCGCTTTTTATGCCGTCAATTGCTGCGTATTCATCGTTGTAAACTTTTGCTGAACCTTCAAAATATTCTCCTTCGTTTCCGCTGATTTTAGCAACACTCCCTTTGGGTGCCAAATTCCCAAAAAGGATTTGTAAATGTCCAGTCGATTTTAAAGGAGATTCCAATTGAAGAAACACATGTTGTCCTGCGGTTAAATCTGGAATTTCGGCCATGTTTTCTGCGACAGTTTTTCCTGTCACGGTTAAACAATCTCCATGAAGCAAGTTGTTGGCGAGTAAATATTTCATCACTGCAGGAACTCCACCAACAGCATGTAAATCTTCCATTAAGTATTTTCCACTTGGTTTTAAATCTGCCAAAACAGGAACTTTATCGCTGATTTTTTGGAAATCTTCTAACATTAATTCGAGATCTACGGAATGTGCCATCGCGATTAAATGCAAGACAGCATTGGTAGAACCACCCAAAACAGTGACCATGGTAATTGCGTTTTCAAATGCCTTTTTGGTCATGATATCTTTGGGTTTGATGTCATTTTCGAGCAAAACACGAATAGCTTTTCCGGCAGCTAAACACTCTTGATTTTTCTCAGCGCTCAAAGCAGGATTCGAAGAACTGTAAGGCAAACTCATTCCCAGAGCTTCAATGGCAGAAGCCATCGTATTTGCAGTGTACATTCCGCCACAAGCACCAGCACCTGGACAGGCATTTTTGATGACGCCTTTGAAATCCTCTGGACTTATGGTGTTGTTAAATTTCTTGCCCAAGGCTTCAAAAGCCGAAACGATGTTCAAAGGTTTTCCTTTCCATTTTCCTGAATGAATGCTTCCACCGTAAATCATGATGGCCGGACGATTTAATCTGCCCATCGCTATGATAGAGCCAGGCATATTTTTATCGCAACCCACCACGGCTAAAACGGCGTCGTACCATTGTGCGCTCACCACCGTTTCGATTGAATCAGCAATGACATCACGGGAAACCAATGAAAATCGCATGCCATCTGTTCCGTTGGAAATCCCATCACTTACGCCAATCGTGTTGAAAATTAATCCCACAAGGTCTTCGTTTTGAACACCTGTTTTAACTTCTTTCGCCAAGTCGTTTAAATGCATATTGCAGGTATTTCCTTCGTAACCCGTGCTCACAATCCCGACTTGCGCCTTCTGCATGTCTTCTTCGGTTAACCCAATTCCGTAAAGCATAGCTTGTGCGGCAGGTTGAGATTCGTTTTGCGTGATGGTTTTACTGTATGTATTTAAAGTTTTCATGATAACGTTGTGCTGAATGTTGTTGCTGTTGTTGAACTTTCTCTCACCTTTTTCGAATAAGCATCTTGTAATTTCTTCCCCAATGAATCTTTCCATGCTTTTGGAAATACAGTTTCATCAACCGATGCAATTCCAATGACTTCAGCAGCTGTTCCACAATAAAAAGCGCTGTCTGCTGCAAATAATTCTTTAGGTTCAAAAAGTCCTTGTTTAATTTGGATTCCGTGTTCTTCGGCTAATTCTAACACTGTTGCGCGCGTAATTCCGGGAAGAATATTTCCCAATTGCGGCGTGAATAAAGCGCCATCTTTTTCGAAGAATAAATTAGCGCCCGGACCTTCTGCCAAGAAACCATCGCTATCCAAAAGCAAGGCTTCGTCATAGCCTTTATCTTTGGCTTCATTTGTAGCAAGAATCGAATTCACATAATGTCCGCACACTTTTGCTTCAATTTTGATTGAACGGGGATGAGGTCGGCAAAAAGAGGAAACCGTTAAACGCAATTGTTTGTCGCCTAAATAAGCGCCCCATTCCCAAGCGCAAATCATGATGGAAACATTGTTTGGGCCTGTCAATGACATGTTGGGATCGCAGAAAACCAAAGGACGAACATAAGCATCAGATAAATTATTTTTCTTTAACAGCATGTAAGTTGCGTCTACTAATTCTTGAACATCATAATGAAATGGAATTTGAATAAGCTCTGCCGATTTTTTCAAGCGTTCGTAATGTTCTTGAGATTTAAAAACACGTGTTCCATCTTCGGTTGCATAAGCGCGAATCCCTTCAAAAACACCGTATCCGTAGTGAAGTGTTTGACTGTACAAATCTGTGGAAGCTTCATTGGCTTTAACAAATTTCCCGTTTAAGTAGATTAGCGTGTCGTTGTTGTAATACATATTGGTTTGTTTTAAGTTTGACTTTAATTGAATAAAAAAAGCCTTTCCCAAATAAATGAGAAAGGCTTGAAATGGTGCAATACCAGCCTGACTCACTCGATAGAGTAAATAATAATAATGCTGATAATAATAATGTTAGTAACTGTTTTCATATGTTGATTTAATAAAAATAAAAAAGCCTTTCTCAAGTGTATGAGAAAGGCTTAAAATTGGATACTACCAGCCTGACTCACCCTGTGAAGCGAATAATAATGCTGATAATAATAATGTTTGTTTGTGTTGTCATTTTACACCAAAAAAAAGCCTCCTGATTTATCGGGAGGCTTTCTAAATATGTTATATATATTCTATAGCGTTCCCTCTGCAGATGTGATAATCACATTTGCAATACGAATTGAAGGAATAATAGAAAAATTTCTCATTGTTGTTTTTAATTTCGAGACAAATGTATTTAAATAAATTAAAACAAGACTAAAATAATTACAAAAAATAAAAATTGATTCTTTTTAAGTTGAAACTGTAATTATTTAATAGCGGAAAATATCATTCATAAAAGAGGTTAATTTTTAATCAATCTACCCGTGAATTTTGCCTGATAACTATTACGTGCTTTTACAATATACATTCCAGCTGACAATTCCGAAACACTGAAGTTTTGTTTGGCTTCAAATACTCCAGAAAATTCTTTGATAAGTTTCCCGGAAACATCATATAACTTCAATTCTGTAACTGAATGATTAATTGAAAACGTATTTTTTGTAGGTGACGGGTGGACTACTAGATTTTCATTTGTTTCGTTTAATGTGTCCATGGATAAAGTTGGGTTTAAAGTGCCTTCAAGTTCAATAGTTAACGTGCTATTGTTATTATAGGTTACCGTTACCGTACCATTTCTTATGTTTTGCGTGGTATTGGTTAGAACTGCCTGAATATTAATACTAGCGTTAGCACCAAGTAGCTGATTGGTATACGTGCTAGCCAAAATATAATCTGTTCCTGTAATGGAAATAGTATCAATATAGGTGCCTGTTGTTCCGCCTGTATTACTTAATTCCATATCAATAGTTACCGAGCCATAGTCTAGACCATATTCAAATGTTTTGGTTGTTTCATCTGTTGCAAATGTGCTATTAACATTTGCCGTCCCTGAAGCGTCATCAGGGCCCAAATATTCCATATTTCGGATAATTACACCTCCTGATGAACCGCCTGCAACATATAAAGTATTACCGGAAACAATAGGTTGAAACCCATGTCTAGGGTAGTTTAAACTACTTCGTGTTGTCCATGTATTTGTTGTTGGATTAAAGGATTCAACTATGGAAACCTGACCATTATTGGGTCTGTTAAATGTAGTTTCGCCACCAAGGGTATATATTTCATTATTGTAAATTATAACACCCAAACCTGCTCGGGGATTAGGTAAATTGTGACTGCTATTTAATGTTGTCCATTCCGCGGTGCTAAAATCATACACATCTACTTCGGGCACTTGTGGTTCAAATAATCCACCTGGACCACCAGTTAATCGGCCCCCAATGGCATAGAGTTTATTGGCAAAAACTGCAGCTTGAAAATGATCGCGCTCATGTGGTGCATTAGTTAATGGAGTCCAAACGCCTGTGGTAGGATTAAATTCATCAAAATACGAAACATAACCCCCGCTATGTCCATTATTATTACCACCTACAACATAAAATTTATTGTTGTAAACGGCCAATCCTGCCGCTCCGCGCTTGCGTGATTCAGGGATTTCCATACCTTGAATCCATTGTTCTGTGGCAGGATTATACATGTAAATATAATCAGCACTTTCTTCAGGATTTGGAACATTTGTTTTAAAGGCTCCAATTACCCAAATAAGCCCTTCGAAACTGATGGCTTGAAAGTGGTTAAATGATTCTGGAGCTATGCCACCTTGTTCCCATGTATTCGTGGTATAATCATAAACATCCAGTCTTTGTGATGATTCTCGTCCACCAAACATGACAAATTTATCGCCAGCTTGAACAAAACCAAATTCATGCCGCGCTACATAATTTTCACTTTCGTTTTTTTCAGTCCAAGTTTGTGAAAACCCATAATTAAACTGTAAAAAGCTTAGGCAAAATATGGTGAACAAAAAAGGGCTGTATAATCTTGTGATTAGCATTGTTTTAAATTCGATTTAATTATTGCGAAAAAGTATTTCAAGGTATTGATTTTGAGTGTAAACCATGATTAATTGATGGATAAATCGTTAAACATGCTAATTTCATCGTTTATTTTAATTTTTACAAAACTCCTGTTAGTGTTATATCTATTTTTCGACCAAGAAGAATATTTGTATTTTTGAATAAATATTTTGGCATGGCACTCAATAACAACACTAGTTCACCTATAAAATTGCTTATCAGTTTTCATAAGCTCTTTGATCAATATGAACTACTGGCTCAGAGTGAAAATGTATGGATGGCGGAAAAAGCCAAATCTGTTCTTAAAATTGCGGAAATGTACCCGGAATTGAAAGCTGGTTTTTCGGATATGTCTCTAATTAAAAAACGAGAAACACAAATTGCTGAAATTCTTCAAGACACTTTTAATCCCTTACTCACAAAAAACGAAATTAAAGCAGCGACGGCACCGTTTAACGATGCTATTTTTAATCTTTCAGAGCGCTTTAAAAGTATTATAGCTGCTGCAGGTAAGGATTTTAAACTTGAAATTAAAAACATGCCGGATGATGATAAATACATCATGGCATGTACTATTATTTTGAATACTTATTACGGTTACGATTTTAATTTTAGGAGGCCATTTCATTATGAAATACCGGATAAAAATGGCATTATTCGTTTTTATAAAATCCTTTATAATGCTGATTTTACGGAAGTCATAAAATCGAGTAACGCACCAAACATTACACAAGAGGATATTGATTCACTTCTGGATAATTTTGATGATATTACACTTTGGAAAAAACTATTTCCTGAAAATGGATATACGCTAAAAGGATTTGTAATCTCTAATATATTTGATGTTACTGATGATTTTGCCATTTCCGAAATCAAATCAAATCTAATAGCAGAAAACAAACGACAGGATAAAAATTTTATTAAAGATCTTCAATCTATATTTCAATCGTTTTTAAAAATTACAGATATCAAGGTCGGATTTTCGGTTTACAATAAAGATGAAGGCATCTTTGAGCGTGTATACGGTGAAGGTATGCACAGTTTTCTATTAAATGATAATCCTATGGGTAATTGTGCAGATATGTTGTGCAAATCGTCTTATAAAAAATTACTGGAAGAGAACAAGCATGTTGCTGTATCTAATGTTGAAAAGACCTTTCATTTAACGCAAGGAAAAGTTCCTCATATAAAAATGTTATATGAACAAGGATTTAAAAGTGCCATTTTTGCGCCTATTGCAAATAAAGACGGCTTGATGGGGATTTTAGAATTAGTTTCTAATCAGCCAAAGGCTTTAAACAGCATTAATGCAAATAAGTTGGAAGATGTTATGCCATACATTGTTGCAACGGTGGAGCGTAGTAAAACTGATCAGGAAAATTTAATAGAAGCCGTTATTCAACAGGAATGTACATCTATTCATAAAAGCGTTCATTGGCGTTTTAAACAAGCAGCGCAAGCATTTATTAAAGAAAATATACTTCAAAATAAAAACATTCCCTTTAGAGAAATTGCGTTTGAAAACGTTTATCCATTATTTGGGCAAATTGATGTTAAAGGGTCATCTGAAGCCAGAAATTTGGCAACACAAAAAGACTTGACTGATCAGTTAGAATTAGCAAAAGCCATTATAGATAAAGCGAATACAGATTTAAATATGCCAGTTTATGATCAGGTGGCTTTTCAAATCAACGCCTTTCTAACGCAAGTTAAAAAAGCTTTTAAAGTGGATAGTGAACATGTTATTTCATTGTTTTTAAAAAATGAAGTTTCATCAATGCTAAATCTTATAAGGAAAACAAACGCCAATTTAGTGCCAGAAGTTGATAATTATTTTGAGCAAATTGATAAGGACCTAAAAGTGTTGTACACGCACAGAAAGAACTATGATGAAACCATTAGTTTAATTAATAAAAACATGTCCACAATTATAGATGACAGACAAGTGGAGGCGCAAAAAATATACCCTCATTTTTTTGAACGCTATAAAACAGATGGAGTAGAACACAATATGTATATCGGTGAATCCATTACACGAGAAGATAGTTTTAGTCTTATTTATCTCTATAATTTAAGACTTTGGCAAATTCAAGTTATGTGTGATATGGAAAACGCGTTTTATAGCAATCAAGACTTATATCCTTTAAAATTGGATATGGCTTCAATGATTTTGGTTTTTAATCAACCGTTGTCTATCCGTTTCCGCATGGACGAAAAACAGTTTGATGTAGATGGCACTTATAATGCACGTTACGAAGTTGTTAAAAAACGTGTGGATAAAGCTTTTATAAAAGGTACCGAAGAACGGGTTACCGAAAAAGGGAAGTTAAGTATTGTGTATTCGCAGCAGGACGATGAGGAGGAATACTTACAGTATGTTCGGTTTTTTCAATCTAAAAATATGCTCGATACAGATTTGGAGGTTTTAGAATTACAGGACTTACAAGGTGTAACAGGTTTGAAGGCTATTCGCGTTAGCATTTTATATCGTAACAATAAAACGGATAGTACAAACTACTATACTTACAATGACTTAATGGATGTTATAGAAAATTAAAATTTTGCATTTTAAATGAAATAGCAAATGCTAAAACAGAAATTATAATACCAATCATAAAGATAGAATAAGTAATTCTTAAAATACGATACTTTCTATCTAGAACCTTCCCAAGGTAGTAAAGATCTTTAGTTAAAGAGCTGTATACGTAATTCTTGTCCTTTAATAACTCATCTATAGCCCATTCAAATTCTTCTAATTTCATTTTATGAAAGTTTCCAAAAAAGGTTAAATTAACCCGTTTCTCGGCAACATCCTCTTTGGTGAATTCGCCACGTGTAACATTTGGCCTAGTAGCAATAACTGATAGGATAATAGAGGTGACGCTAAACACCACGAATACCATAGTGGGAATTATTAAATAAGCATTGGATGGATTGTCTAATTTTGAAAATAAGTTAGAAATAATTAAGGATAAAATAATGGCATTTACCGATAGTAAAATATTGGCTTTTGTATCTGCAATATCGCTTAATTTTATGTGGTTCCGTAAAGCAACACGATAAAATGTTTGGATACCACGCTCGGGACTTTCGTTTTTATATTGCGCTTTGTATTTCGCTTTTAGTTTTTCTTTTTTTAATTTCTTATTAAACTTATTTTTTGCACTAATCAGGTCCGAAAGGTTTTTGTCTTTCTGTTCTTGCCAGTTTTTAATGGCGTAATCCGTTAGGAATTCATGTTTTTCAGAAAGCATTTTAATGTTTTCATCTAGCCATTCGCTAGCCGAAAAATTGACTATACCTTGAATTTCTAATTCTTTACGAAGAAATTCACTTGTTTCATTAAAATAATCTTTCCCAAAATGAGAGGAATCGGCATCACGCATAATTTTTTCGTGAAGAGTTTTTGGTACACACTCAAATTGTGTTGCTAAAATGCAGTTGCTTATGGCACCGATTGTTTCTGGATCTACATGATTTTCAGTTAAAAATGCTTGGGCAATTTTAACGCTTTCTTGTTCATGATCATCAATGGTTTTGGTATAGCCTGTATCATGAAAAATGGCAGATAATTGGAGCATTTCGGCATCTTTTTCAGAAATATCAGTATGTGCTATAATTTCTCGAAGACTTTTCAAAACCCGCTTTGTGTGTTTTAAATTATGATATAAGAAAGAAGAATCTAATTCATCTTTAAATAAATCAAAAACATAGGCTTCAGCTTTTTCTACAATATTTGTCATAAGTTTAATTCAAGATACTTTAGACGTACAAATTACTAAAAAATTACTATAATTTAAGGCTAATTGTATTTTGTAAGGAATAAGATAATACTGCGACAAATAAATTTCTTGTTTATATGTTTTACTTCGTTGTTTTGTCGGAGTTTTTATTTTACACGGATTAAACAAAAATGAACTATTTTATCAATTAAAGAAAGTACAAGCTTATGTTAACGTGGAAAGAGGTTATCAGTTTTAGTGTGAATGGAAATCCAACACCAGACCGTCGTGTTGAAAAAACAGAAGCCGAATGGCGTGAAATTTTAACCGACGAGCAATTCAGAATTACCCGTAAAAAAGGAACAGAAATGGCTGGAACCGGAGCGCTTTGTAGTGTGTATGAGGCTGGAAAATACAATTGTGTTTGCTGTAACACACCTTTGTTTGATTCAACAATTAAATTTGATTCTAGTTCTGGGTGGCCAAGTTTTACCCAGCCTATAGAGGAAAATGCTATTAAATATGAAAAGGATTCTACCTTCGGCATGGTGCGTGTCGAGGTCATGTGCAATACCTGCGATGCGCATTTAGGTCACGTATTTCCTGATGGACCAGAACCAAGCGGCTTGCGTTATTGTGTAAATTCAGAATCGTTGGTTTTAGAAACAAATACATAAAATAGAGAAAGGAAAAACAGTGAAAACCATCACTTTATTTGGTAGTGAAAACTGCCATAAAACAATTTATTATCAGAATTTTTTTGAGTCCCGAAATCTTAAATTTACGTTTCATGATGTGCTAATGAATGACAACTTTGCACAAGAATTACGTAACTTATACCCAAATGGAAATTTGCATTTCCCCACAATTTTAATTGATGAAAAACGATTGCGAAACCCAAAAGACAAGGACTTATTAAAATGGCTAAACAAATAAAACTCAATATTAACGATAGCTTCAATAAAGAACTACCCGCAGATCCTATTATAGAAAACACGAGAAGGCAGGTTACTAAAGCATGTTTTTCGTATGTAAAACCGAAACAAACCGCAAATCCGAAAATGCTTCATGTATCTCCAGAGATGTTAGATAATTTAGGTTTACCGGAAGCCGATAGTCAATCAGATTCATTTTTAAAGGTTTTTACAGGTAATACCGTATTAGAAAACACCAAGCCGTATGCTATGTGTTATGGTGGCCATCAGTTTGGAAATTGGGCAGGACAGTTGGGTGATGGTCGCGCTATTAATTTATTTGAAGTCCAACATAATAACAAAAGTTGGGTAGTACAATTAAAAGGTGCTGGAGAAACACCGTATTCCAGAACGGCTGATGGCTTGGCTGTATTGCGTTCATCTATTCGGGAATATTTGTGTAGCGAAGCCATGCATCATTTAGGTGTGCCAACTACCAGAGCGCTTACTTTAGCCTTGTCGGGAGATGCCGTGTTGCGGGATATGATGTATGATGGCAATGCAGCTTATGAAAAAGGTGCGATTGTTTCAAGAGTTTCTCCAAGCTTTTTACGTTTTGGCAGTTATGAAATTTTAGCAGCAAGACAAGATGTAGAAACATTGAAAACCTTGGTAGATTATACCATCAATCATCATTTTTCACATTTAGGGAAACCATCAAAAGACACCTATATTCAGTTTTTTTCTGAAGTTTCACAACGAACCTTACAAATGATTATTCATTGGCAACGTGTCGGTTTTGTACATGGTGTTATGAATACGGATAACATGTCCATTTTGGGTTTAACAATAGATTATGGACCTTTCGGTTGGTTGGAGGATTTCAATTTTGGATGGACGCCAAACACAACAGATAGTCAACATAAACGCTATAGATATGGCAATCAGCCAAATATTGGGCTGTGGAATTTATACCAATTAGCTAATGCTCTTTTTCCATTAATTGAAGATGCTGAAGCTTTAGAAGCGATACTTAATCAATACAAAATTGATTTTGAAACGCAATCGCTACAAATGATGCGGAACAAATTAGGTTTAGTAATAGAAGTTGATTTGGATGCCCAACTCATTCAAGAACTGGAAGATAATTTACAACTATCCGAAACCGATATGACTATTTTCTTTCGAAGTTTAGGTGATTTTAAAAAAGAAAACCCATTAGACGGCTTAAAAGTAGTAGCCAACTCATTTTATAATCCGACAGATATTTCAGATGCCATCAGACAAAAATGGAATTTATGGTTCACACATTATGCTGCAAGACTGCATAAAGAATTGAAATCTGAATCGGAACGAAAGGAACAGATGAATATGGTAAATCCAAAATATGTGTTGCGAAACTACATGTCGCAATTGGCCATTGATGCAGCAGATAAAGGTGAATATAGTTTAATTAATGAGATGTTTGAGTTACTCAAGCAACCGTATGCTGAACAGCCACAAAATGATAAATGGTTTGCAAAACGACCAGATTGGGCTAGACATAAAGCGGGATGTTCCATGTTGTCCTGTAGCTCTTAATCTAAAAGAAAGGATATTTATGCTTTTAAAGCGCATACAAAATTTACCAATTGGTTATTCTGAAGTGTTTTTCAATAATGTTAAATACGGAGTAACACGTTCCGATTTTAACAATGGGAAGAGTTATAAAATTTATGCTGAAGCCTTAAATGGTAACGATTTTGTCAGCTTAAATTATTATATTACGAATACAAAAGAGCACCTAAAGCCTTGTGAAATGGCAGAAATTAAGGTGGTTAATTTTTTAAATAATTATAGATTAATTTAATAATACAATACAATGAGCAATTATAAAAAAGCATATATAGCAGGTGGTTGTTTCTGGGGAATGGAAGATTTATTTCGCACCCAAAAGGGAATTAAAGACACAGAAGTGGGTTACATTGGAGGTGAAAATGATAATCCAACTTATAAAAATCATCCAGGTCATGCGGAAGGTATTGAAATTACCTACGATGAGAATGAAACCTCCTTTAAACACATCTTGGACTATTTCTTCCGGATACACAATCCAACAACGGTTGATAGGCAAGGTAATGATATTGGGTCTAGCTACCGTTCGGCTATATTTTTTCAAAATGAAGATGAAAAAGTTCAAGCTGAAGAAATTATTAAAATTGTAAACGATTCTAATAAGTGGGAAGGTAAAGTAGCAACCACATTAGAGCCGTATTCAAAATTTTGGGCGGCAGAACCGGAACATCAAGACTATTTGGTTCGGAAACCAGATGGTTATACCTGTCATTTTGAGCGATTCAGTGATAGTTTTATATAAAAAGTACTATAAACAGATAATAAATTAATTATGAAAGCCATTTGGAACAATCAAATATTAGCCGAAAGTGATAATACTGTTGTAATTGAAAACAACCATTATTTCCCGCACGACAGCATTAAGAAAGATTTTTTTAAATCTAGTAATACCCATACTAACTGTCCTTGGAAAGGCGAAGCCTCCTATTATACCTTGGAAGTTGATGGAAAGCAGAATGTAGATGCTGCTTGGTTTTATCCTGAAGTTTCATCATTAGCCAAAGGCATTAAAAATCACGTGGCTTTTTGGAAAGGTGTGGAAGTTGTAAAAGACTAATGCATGAGTTCTATTTCTAAAATTGCTTTAGGAGGTGGCTGTCATTGGTGCACAGAAGCTGTTTTTCAATCTTTAAAAGGTGTGGAAAAAGTGGAGCAAGGGTATGTGGCTTCCATAGGCGAATATGAGTCGTTTTCAGAAGCCGTTATAGTCCATTTTAATTCCAATTGCGTTAATTTAAAAACACTAATTAATATACATTTGTTAACGCACAAAAGTACGGTAAATCACAGCATGCGAAACAAATATCGTTCGGCTGTATATACGTTTTCAGAGGCTCAACATTTAGAAGTAGCCATGCTCATTGAAAGTTTTCAGCAGGATTTCGACCAAAAATTGGTAACACAGGTTTTAACTTTTTCAGATTTTAAAGCGTCGCGAGAAGCCATTCAAAATTATTATCGAAAAAATCCTGAAAAACCATTTTGTGAAACGTTTATTAACCCTAAACTAAAGTTGCTTTTGCAACAATTTTCTACCTATACGGATCAGGAAAAATTAAAACATTTATAAGCAGATGAAAAGCACGAAACTCAATATTCAGAATGAAAAAGGCCATAAACTACAAGCATATTTAGAGTTGCCTGCTAATCAGAAACCTAATAATTACGCTGTTTTTGCACATTGTTTTACCTGCTCAAGTACCTTAAGCGCTGTTAAAAACATCAGTCGGGCGTTAACCAATCATGGTTTTGGCGTGGTGCGTTTTGATTTTACAGGATTAGGAAGAAGTGAAGGCGAATTTGCTGAAAGTCATTTTTCAGCTAATGTTTCGGATTTGTTGGCTGTAAATACCTTTTTAGAAGAAAATTATAAAGCACCTAGTTTATTGGTTGGGCATTCATTGGGTGGTGCAGCCGTTATTACAGCTGCCTCAAAATTGGACAACATTAAAGCCGTTGCAACCATTGGCGCACCAGCAACCGTGGGTCATGTTACTAGATTGTTTTCACATGGGTTGGACGAGGTTAAAGATAAAGGAGATGTTGAGGTAAATATTGGCGGACGACCATTTAAAATTAACCAAGAGTTTGTGGACGATTTTAGTAAAACCAATCTTCCAGAAATCACAAAAAAATTACGCAAAGCTATACTTATCATGCATGCGCCTTTTGATAAAACAGTAGGAATAGAGAATGCCGAAAAACTATATCATAATGCGCACCATCCTAAAAGCTTTGTTAGTTTGGATGGCGCCGATCATTTGCTATCTAATTCGCGGGATAGCGTTTATGTAGGAAATATGATTGGTCATTGGGTGCAACGTTATTTTGAGCCTCAAGAAAACACCATGTTAGATGCAGGTGGAGAACAATTAGTTGCCCATTTAAATTTAGAGGAAGACCATTTTACAACGTCAATTCAAACCAAAAGACACAGTTTTATTGCGGACGAACCAGAATCTGTAGGAGGAGATGATTTTGGACCGTCACCATACGATTATTTAAGTGCGGGATTGGCGGCTTGTACAGTGATGACGTTAAAATTATATGCCGAACGAAAGAAATGGGATTTGCAAGAGGTTTATGCTTATATTACCTATTCAAAAAAACATAGCGATGATTTAATGCTAGATATTGAAAAACCAAAACGCATAGATCACTTGCAAAAACGTTTGAAATTTGTAGGTAATTTGGATGAAGATCAAAAGAACCGATTAAAAGAAATTGCCTCAAAATGTCCTGTGCATAAAACCTTGCAAAGTGAAGTAATTATAGAAACTGAACTTATTTAAGATGACTTTAAAAGAGCAATTCCAATATACTCGTAGCCGATTTTTAGAAATTTGTAAACCGCTAAAAATTGAAGACTATTCAGTACAACCTGATGTTTTTGTGTCACCACCAAAATGGCATTTAGCGCATTCAACATGGTTTTTTGAGCAGTTTGTTTTGTGCAAATTTGTTGAGAATTATCAGGTTTTTGATGAAGATTTCGCATACCTATTCAACAGTTATTACAACAACGCAGGAAAACGGGTTTTACGTCCTAACCGTGGATTAATGACGCGTCCTTCAGTAAAAGATGTATATAAATATCGGGATTATGTTGATTTGAAAATGTTGGCTTTCCTAAATGATAATCCATCACAAAAAGCATTAGATATTGTTGAATTAGGTATTAACCATGAACAGCAACATCAAGAGTTATTTTATTATGATATTACCTATATTTTAGGAAATCAGCCCACGTTCCCAACTATTAAAAATAAAATTGAATTAAAGTCGCTTTCTTCAAATTCAGCATTCATTAAAATTTCCGAAGGACTATACAATATTGGTCACAAAGGCAAAGGGTTTTGTTATGATAATGAGCTAGGGAATCACCAAGTGTTTCTCCAAGATTTTGAAATTAGTAATCAATTGGTCAGTAATGGCGAGTTTTTCGCGTTTATACAAGCCGGCGGATATCAGGATTTTAATTTATGGCATGCCGAAGGGTGGGATTTTATTCAAGAAAATAACATTACAGCTCCATTATATTGGCATGAAGTGGATGATGTTTGGTTTCATTATACCTTAAATGGATTTGTGCCTGTAGATAAAAATAAACCCGTAACCCATATTAGTTTTTATGAAGCATTTGCCTTTGCCGAATGGAAACAAATGCGCTTACCGACAGAATTTGAATGGGAAGTAGCATCCCAAAAAATTGATTTCGGGCAATTATGGGAGTGGACCAATAGTGCGTATTTACCGTATCCAAACTTTAGTAAAGCGCCAGGTGCTTTAGGCGAGTATAATGGTAAATTTATGATTAATCAAATGGTACTTCGTGGTGCTTCCGTAGCAACCGTAAAAAACCATAGTAGAAACACGTATCGGAATTTTTTCCATCCAGACATGAGGTGGCAATTTTCGGGAATTAGACTTGTAAAATAATATGAATGAAACGTTTGCAAAAGATGTGGTGGCAGGTTTAACGGCCAAAGAAAAACACCTGTCTTCTAAATATTTTTATGACACGAATGGTAGTCGCATTTTTCAGGAAATAATGAATATGCCTGATTACTATTTAACCGACTCTGAATTTGAAATTTTATCACTCCAAGCCAAACAAATTGTTGATGCTGTAGCGTTTAATAAACCGTTTAACATTATAGAACTGGGTGCTGGTGATGGTTTTAAAACCTTCAAGCTATTAGAATATTTGGTTAATGAGCACATTGCTTTTAACTATGTTCCCATTGATATTTCACAAGAAGCAATTGATATACTTTCAGAAAAATTGCATGAACGTTTGCCGGAATTATCAATACAGCCGCAAGTAGGTGATTATTTTGAAATTTTAAATGAAAAATTTCAGGGAAACACGCCCAATTTATTACTGTTTTTAGGAAGTAATATTGGAAATTACTTAAAGGACGATGCTATAGATTTATTAAAGCTGTTTAACAACGTTATGAATTCGGGTGATAAGCTTTTAATTGGTATGGATTTAAAGAAAAATCCAATCACCATTAAGAATGCTTATGATGATAAAGAGGGTATCACGAAACGTTTCAATTTAAACTTATTAATTAGGATGAATCGGGAATTAGAGGCGGACTTTAAAATTGATGATTTCGATTTTTATTGTTATTATAATCCAGAAACAGGTCGTGTAAAAAGTTATATTGTTAGTTTAAAAGAACAGACAGTTTTGTTTAAAAAGCTTAATAAAACGATCCAATTCAATCAAAATGAATTGATTTGGACCGAATTATCCAAAAAATATAGTCTTTCGGAAATTGAAAAATTAGCGACAATTTCAGGATTTAAATCAAAACAACATTTTTTAGATTGTAAACATTACTTTACGGATAGTCTTTGGGAAAAATAAGGCTGAAATAATCTAACGTGTTTTTTAAATATAGATATTAGAGGTTCTATGAATACATTTTACAAAATAGGTTTTTGCTGTCTTTTTTTATTGACTTTGTACGGTTGTGCAACGTTTAAAACCCAATATCGGGAACCTTATGTTCCCATTGCGGAATCTGAAAACCCTATTGAACATACGTTTTATTTAATAGGTGATGCCGGAAATTCACCAATGGGTACCAAAACAGTAGCGTTAAAAGCCTTTGAGTCTGCATTGAACAAAGCAAGCGCCAATAGTTCTGCCTTTTTTTTAGGTGATAATATTTACCCAAGTGGTTTACCAGAAAAATCAGCTGATGGTTATGCATTTGCTAAACACCAATTGGATGTACAAATAGATGCCGTAAAAAACTTTAAAGGCAAAACGGTTTTTTTACCAGGAAATCACGATTGGTATTCAGATGGTTTAAAAGGTTTGGAACGTCAAGAGGATTATATTGATGATGCTTTAGGAAAAAACTCATTCCAACCTGAAAATGGTTGTCCCATTGAAAACGAAACAATAACCGATAATATTGAATTAATTTATGTGGATGCCAAATGGTATATGGCTAATTGGGATAAACATCCAACCATAAATGATAAATGCGATATAAAAACTCGTGAAGCTTTTTTAGATGAGTTTGAAAGCCGCATAAAAAAAGCGCGAGGTAAAACGACCATTGTTGCTATGCATCACCCTGTTTTTACAAATGGACCACATGGCGGACAATATAGTTTTATGGAACACATGAAGCCCTTTCCAATTTTAGGAACCCTAAAAAATATTTTGAGAAAAACTACAGGTGTAAGTCCTGAAGATATCCAGAATAAGCGTTATAACGAATTTAGAAAGCGCATTATAACATTAGCACAGGAAAATGACCATGTTATTTTTGTGGCTGGTCATGATCATAATTTACAGTATTTAGTCCAGGATAATTTAACACAAATAATTAGTGGATCCGGTTCTAAATCTACGGCTACCAGAAATGTTGGTAGCGGTTTGTTTTCGTCCAGCGAACCAGGATATGCCCGTTTGGATGTGTTTAAAGACGGCTCAAGTCAAGTTCGGTTTATAGAAGCTAAAACAGAAACCGTTTTGTTTTCTAAAGATGTGTATCCAGTTCAAAAACAAGAACCACGCAATTATGCAGCAAACATACCTCAAACCATTCAAGCATCTATTTACACGGATGAGGAAACAGAGAAAAGTAATTTTTATAAATTTCTTTGGGGAGAACGCTACTCGCAGGATTTTAGTACAGCTATTCAAGTAAAAACGGTCCTGTTAGATACGCTTTATGGTGGCTTAAAACCGGTTAGGAAAGGTGGTGGAACACAGTCAAATTCCTTGAGACTCGCAGATTCAACAGGACGCGAATTTGTGATGCGTGGTTTACGTAAAAACGCGTTAAATTATATACAAGCATTCGCATTTAAGGATCAATATGTTGAGGGGCAATTTGATAATACGGTAGCTGAAGAATTAATACTTCACGTTTTTACAGGATCTCATCCCTATGCCCCATTTGTAACCGCGACTTTGTCTGATGCTATTGGGGTTATGCATACTAATCCTGTTTTGTATTATGTGCCACATCAAAAAGCAATTGAGCCTTATAATGATACATTTGGTGATGAAATATATATGATTGAAGAACATGCAGGTGATGATCATGGCTATCAGAAAAGTTTTGCATTTTCTAATGAACTTATAGGTACGGATGATATGCTAGCAGAAATTCGTTCAGATGAAGATATTGTTATCGATGAACCTGCATACGTGCGTGCGCGTATTTTCGATATGCTCATTGGCGATTGGGATAGACATCATGATCAATGGCGTTGGGCAACAACCCAAAAGAATGGCAAAACAGTATATGTACCAGTGCCAAGAGATCGCGATCAAGCTTTTTCCAATATGAATGATGGCTTTTTACTGGGCATTGGATCTAGAATTATTCCTACTGCAAGATTATTACAAGGTTATGAAGACAATTTACGCAGTCCAAAATGGTTTAATTTGGAACCATACCCATTGGATGTGTCATTAATCAGTCAATCCGATAAATCAGTTTGGGATGAGCAGGTAAATATAATAACATCCCAATTAACGGATGCCGTTATTGAAGAAGCTTTCACAAATATACCTCAAGAATTACAAGGGGAAACCATTGAGGATATTAAAAGCAAATTACGCGCTAGACGTGGTAATCTACAAGAAATTTCAGACACCTATTATGCACATGTCAATAAATTTGCAATTATAAAAGGTACCGATAAAGATGATTATTTTGATATTGAGCGTTTACCAAATGGCAAAACGGCTGTTACGGCATATCGTATAAAGAAAGGTGAAAAAGCTGATATATTCCATAAGCGTACTTATAGTAAGGACGAAACAAAAGAGATATGGATTTACGCATTAGATGATGACGACGTACTACACGTTCATGGCGAGGGAAATAAGCTTATTAAATTGCGATTAGTTGGTGGGCAAAACAATGATATTTATAATATTGAAAATGGCAAGAAAACGCATTTTTATGATTATAAGTCGAAAGATAACACCTTCAAAACAACCAAAGGCAAGAAGCATTTGACCAATAACTATGATATCAACACCTATAACTATCTGAAATTAAAATATAACGCCAATCAGGTTATTCCAATTATTGGTTACAACCCAGATGATGGTGTTAAACTAGGCGTTAAAGACACCTATACAGTTTACGGCTTTAATCGAAATCCGTTTACCTCGCAACATAAATTATCAGCAGCTTATTATTTCGCAACTAATGGTTTTGATTTATCATATAGCGGTGAATTTGCAAACATAATTAATGATTTCAATTTAGGAGTTGATGTTATTTTTACAAGTCCAAATTACAGTGTTAATTTCTTTGGCTATGGTAATGAAACCATAAATCCAAATGCTGAGAACGATGCTATTTTTAATAAAGATTATAATCGTGTAAAATTACGAACCTTGCGTTTTGCACCTTCCTTAATTTATAAAGGCTATTTGGATGGTGTTTTTAAATTAGGATTGGCCTATGAAACCATAGAAGTGGAGGAAACTAAGGGGAGATTCATTAACGATTATTATTTATCAAGTTTAATAGAAAACAGTAATTCCTTTATTGGTGCTTTTACGTCCTACCATTTCGAAAACAGGAATAATAAGGCGTATCCATCTATTGGTTTTGAAACGAATTTAAAATTGGGTTTTCGTACTAATTTGGATGAATCTACTAGCATGGGTTATATTATTCCAGACATTAGTTTTAATTATAAATTAGAACCAACAGGAAAGCTGGTTTTAGCAACTAAATTAAAAGGTCATATAACATTGGGAGATAATTATGAATTTTATCAAGCGGCTTCAATTGGTGCTAGTGATGGACTTCGTGGTTATAGAAATCAGCGGTTTACAGGAAAAAACTCTTACTACCAATTAACCGATTTGCGGTATATGTTTAGCAAAATAAAAACAGGAATTTTACCAATTAACCTAGGTGTTTATTCTGGTGTGGATTATGGTCGTGTTTGGCTTAAAGATGATCCTTCAAAAAAATGGCATAACTCCTATGGTGGTGGTTTATTAATAATGGCCGCTGAAGTATTTACAGGGAATGTGTCCTTGTTTAACAGTGATGATGGCTTACGGTTTGCTTTCGCATTGGGATTAAATTTTTAAGAGTTTTATAAAATTTGTTTGGCTTTATTTTTATAAAAGCGTCTATAAATAATACCTTGTAAAAAAATATAATTATGAATTCTGTAGATAGCTTACTAGAAATCCTTGAATTAAAACACCTTGAAGAAAATCAGTTTGAAGGCGTAAGCGAGTCCGTAGGAAGTCCCAATGTTTTTGGAGGCCAAGTTTTGGCTCAAGCACTGAATGCTGCTTATAGAACTATTCATAATAATCGTGTTTTACACTCTCTACATGCCTATTTTTTAGAAGCTGGCCATTTGGATTACCCTATTCATTATGATGTGAGTATTATGCGTGATGGAGGCAGTTTTTCAGTACGTCGTGTAACGGCTAGTCAGAATAATCAAACTATTTTTATTTTATCCGCTTCATTTCATAAAACAGAAGAAGGATATTCGCATCAAATAGAAATGAAACCGGATATGAAGCAACCGGAAGAACTGATGAGTTGGACCGATATTTTAAATGAATATGGGAGCATGTTGCCCTCTAAAACCAAAGCGTTTTTAGAAATCCCGCGTCCTGTTGAGTTCAAACCAACCTATCTCCCGAACCCTTTAGATAGAAAAGATTTGCCGGCATTTGCCGATGTATGGTTTAAGTTAAAAGGAGATGTAGGCGATATGGAATTAGCAATTAAGCAACAAATTCTGACGTATATTTCAGATTATAATATTTTGTCTGTGGCACTACAACCACATGCCAGTAAAGCGCATTGGGGAAACTTATTAACCGCCAGTTTAGATCATTCCATGTGGTTTTTCCGTGAATTTGATTTGAATGATTGGTTATTATTTTCGCTAGAAACACCAAGCACAGGAAACGCTAGAGGTTTTGCTAAAGGAAATATCTTTACGCGTGATGGCGTTTTAGTAGCCTCTGTTGCACAAGAAGGTTTAATGCGTCCAATTAAGAAATCTTAATCTAAAGTTAACTCATATAGGTTTCCACCCTCATTTTTCTTGAACTCATCGGTAATATAAAGTGTGTTATTAATTTCAAAAACGCCTTCTTTTTGAGTGTTATGATCAAATGGGATGCTTATTACTTTTCCTTCAAAAAAATGGTCATTTTCAAAATCTGAAATCTCCCATACTTTATCATGATTTAGTAAATACATACGTTTGCTATCTTGGCTCATAGCGGCAGAGGTAATTTTATTGTTTTTGCCTTTCAAATTAAATTCAGAAATCAGTTCGGCTTCATGATTCCCAATACGATTGGGGATTTTTAAGGTTCTAAATTTTTTCGATTCTTTACTAAACACATAAAAATAATCGTTGTGTAGAAAAAAAGCTTCAAAATCTTTGGGTTTTACATCCTTTGGCAAACTAAACCGAATAAGTTCTGCTTTAGTACTTTTTATATTAGCTTGTGGATTCGTTATTTTTAAAATGGAAAAAGTGGTTTTGTCTTTATTATTGTTTCCAAAATCGCCAATATAAAGGTTGCCTTTTTTATCGGAAGTCAAATCTTCCCAATCCCGATTATTTGCATTTTCAACAATAATATCCGCTTTAATGCTGCCTTTTTCATCTAATCCATATATATGGTTGTTATTTCCAGCATCTTGGATTACCCAAAACAAATCGGAATTCGTCGTTTTTTCAATGGCAGAAATCTCTGGTAAACTGCTAGGTAAATTAGCAATGACTTTCGGATTTCCGTTTTGGCAAGCTATAAATATGGATGCAAATAGTGTAAGCGTGGTTTTAATTTTCAAATCCTGTTTATTTTACCATAAATTTACAAACATAAACTGACACTAAAAATTTTGAATATGCAGAATGCTTCAACCCGTGTTTTTGGTCATCGAGGCGCTAAAGGTTATCTAGCGGAAAACACTATAGAATCCATTGAAAAAGCACTGGGTTTTAATGTGGATGGCATTGAAATAGATGTGCATCTGTGCGCTTCTGGTGAATTAGTTGTTTTTCATGATTTCACATTAGATAGAATGACAAATGGAACTGGTGAAGTTGGTAAACAAACTCTAGAAGCCTTAAAAAACCTAACAGTCAACGGTGGGTTTCAAGTTCCGACTTTAGAAGATGTATTAAATTTAATTGATAAAAAATGCATTTTAAATATTGAATTAAAAGGAAAAAACACAGCCATTAAAACCTGTGAAATGGTTGATAATTATGTTCGGAATTATGGTTGGAAATATGCTGATTTTATTGTGTCTAGTTTTCAGCATGCTGAATTAGAAGCCGTATTTCAAACCAATAAAAATATACCACTAGCCGTTTTAACAAAAGCCAGTGTTACCGAAGCAATAGAATTTGCTGAAACTATTAAGGCTAAAATTATTCATCCTAATTATGCTTTATTAACAAAAGATAATGTGAAGCTGGCTCAAAATAGAGGTTTTGAAGTTAACACCTGGACGGTAAATGATGCCGATACTATTCTACGTATGAAAGATTATGGTGTTAATGGTATTATTTCAGATGTGCCAGATAAAATATGAAACAACAAGATGTACTTATTATTGGAGGTGGAGCTGCGGGGTTTTTTGCAGCCATTAATATGGCGGAATTGAACCCAGAACTATCTATCACCATTTTGGAGAAAGCCAAAGAAGGTTTACAAAAGGTGAAAATTTCTGGAGGAGGCCGTTGCAATGTTACCCATGCCGAATTTATTCCGGCAGAATTAACACAGAACTACCCACGAGGTGAAAAAGAACTATTAGGACCCTTCCACCAATTTATGACAGGTGATACGATTGCCTGGTTTGAGAAACGAGGCGTGGAATTGAAAATTGAAGACGATGGTCGCATGTTTCCCGTTTCAAACTCATCTCAAACTATTATTGATTGTTTCCTAAATGAAGTCCAGAAACTAAAAATTAACGTGCAGTATAGTCAGAATGTTACGGCAATTGTCGTTCAAAATAATTCTGAAGGTTTCATCGTTTCAACAAAAGATGAAACCTATCAAGCTGATAAACTACTTATAGCAACAGGTAGTTCTGTCAAGTTTTGGAAGTTAGTGGAAGGATTAGGACATACTGTTGTGCAGCCCGTTCCATCTTTATTTACCTTTGATATTCAAGATGAACGAATCCAGGATATTCCTGGCGTTGTAGCGCTAGACGTAGGTGTTTCTGTTGTTGGAACAGATTTACATTCCGAAGGGCCTTTGCTAATTACCCATGTTGGAATGAGTGCGCCAGCTATCTTAAAATTATCTGCTTTTGGTGCTTTGGAATTAGCGAAACGCAATTATAATTTTAAAATTGAGATTAATTTTATCAAGCAATCTTTTGATGATTGTTTGAATCATTTAAAAGAACTCAAACAACAGTTTGCTAAAAAAACCGTTTATAAAGCCGCACAATTGGATTTACCAAAACGCTTATGGCGAAAACTGGTTTTGGCTGCAGGAATTTCGGAAGCTGATCGTTGGGCAGATTTAAACAAGCAACAATTGGAAGATTTGAGTAATCAATTGACCAGCGCTATTTTTCAGGTTACAGGAAAAAGTACGTTTAAAGATGAATTTGTAACAGCTGGAGGGATTAATTTAAAAGAAATTAACTTCAAAACTTTTGAAAGTCGCATTCATAAAAACCTCTATTTTGCAGGGGAAGTTCTTAATATTGATGCGGTCACTGGTGGTTTTAATTTCCAGAATGCCTGGACTGGCGCTTTTATTGTAGCGAAATCTATATAGATTCGATATATTTTTTTTATATTTAGTATATAGAATCTATATATCATGGGAAAGACAAAAAAATTAATTGAACTAGACGATAAAGCCATTGCTATTCTTGAAAAGCAGGCAAAACTTGAAAAGCGTTCCTTGAAAAATTATCTGGAATATATGATAGAAGATACGGCTTTACGTTATAGCGAACCATCAGAAGAATATAAAAAAATGATGGATGATATGATTGAACGTCACGAAAAAGGAACACTTAAAACCTATTCTTGGGAAGAGATAAAGAAAGAATATGGACGTTAAAACTGTTGAGTTTACTGAAGAAGCCAGGCTAGAATTTCATAAAGCAAAATGTTTTATGGAATTCAATGGTTACGAAAATGAGTTTTGGTCAGATGTAAATAGACAAATGGATTTAATATTGGAATTTCCCTATGCTTTTCAAATTCGTTATAAGCACGTTCGTGTGGTGTCTTTACAGAAATTCAATTATTCCATTCATTATGTGCAAAAACCAGATGGTATTTTAGTTTATAGATTTTTAAATCTAAAACAAGACTATTAAATGACAACTTTTGTCTTGCTTTTAAAAGGGATTAACGTTGGTGGACATAAAAAAATCCCGATGGTTGATTTACGGGATTTATTAACTAAATCTGGGTATAAAAACGTGAAAACCTATATCCAAAGTGGGAATGTTATTTTAGAATCGGCAACCAACGATATAGCAGAAATAGAACCGGATATTACGGCGGCTATTTTAAAACAATTTGGTTTTGAGGTATCAGTTTTAGTGAAAACACGTCATGATTTAGAACGTATTTTTAATTCGAGTCCCTTTTCCGAAGAAAAAAAGAAAGCCAGTTATTTTATCATGCTTCATAAAACACCAGATGCTGATTTAGTACGTGAAGCTTCAGAAAAAGTCAATGAAGGTGAAGAATACGAAATTATAAACGACTGCATTTATTTTTTTTGCGAAAAAGGCTTTGGGCAGGCGAAATTCAATGTAAGTTTCTTCGAACAAAAATTAAATACATTTGCAACCGCTAGAAACTATAACACAATGCTAAAGTTATTATCTTTGTCAGCATAAAATGAGTCGATGACAGAACAACATTTCATTCCGGAAAATTTTTCAGAAACACGTCCAAACGGTCAAGTTGCTTGGGAATCACCTAGTAATATTGCTTTAATTAAATATTGGGGAAAACGTAAAAATCAAATTCCTGAAAACCCTTCTATCAGTTTTACATTAAGTAATTGCAAAACTATTACCACGCTTTCGTTTAAAGCGAAAGATACCAATGATACTTTTTCATTTGATGTATTTTTAGAGGGTAATAAAAAAGAAGATTTTAAGCCAAAAATTCAAACCTTTTTTGAACGCGTGGAGCAGTATTTGCCATTTTTAAAAGATTATCATTTTATTATTGAAACCAAAAACACTTTTCCACACAGTTCGGGAATTGCTTCGTCTGCATCTGGTATGAGTGCTTTGGCCTTGTGTTTAATGAGTGTTGAAAAACAAATTATTGAAAAAGATGTCACCTTGAACGTAGTTGAGAGTTCTTATGATGAAAAATACTTTAACCAAAAAGCATCATTTTTGGCACGTTTAGGATCAGGTTCCGCTTGCCGAAGTATTGAAGGCGATGTAATTGTTTGGGGAGAAACGAACGTCGTGGAAGGAAGTAGCAATTTATTTGGAACAAAATACCCGTATCCAGTTCACGATATATTTAAAGAGTATCAAGACACTATTTTACTCGTTGACAAAGGCGAAAAGCAGGTAAGTAGTACGGTTGGCCACAATTTAATGTATGATCATCCGTATGCGCAAAATCGCTTTCAGCAAGCACATGATAATCTAGAAAAAATGAAAATCATTTTGGAATCAGGCGATTTGGACGCATTCATTGGTTTGGTTGAGAGTGAGGCATTAACGCTTCATGCAATGATGATGACAAGTATGCCGTACTTTATTTTAATGAAGCCTAATACCTTAAAAGTAATAAATGCCATCTGGGATTTCCGTGAAAAAACGGGTTTACCAATTAGTTTTACATTAGATGCTGGAGCAAATGTACATGTGTTATACCCTAAACGCGATGCTGTTCCAATTCTAGAATTTATTAAGAACGAGCTTGTTACATATTGCCAAAACCAGCATTTTATTTCAGACCAAATTGGTTTTGGTGCTACTCAAATATAATTTTATTACGTATCTTTGTTATACGGTTTCTGTATACTGAATGCTGATAACTGAATACTAATTTATGAAAGGACCCCTTTTTTACTCAAAAATATTGCTCTTCGGAGAGTATGGAATCATTAAAGATTCCAAAGGTTTATCTATACCATATAATTTTTATAATGGTGCTTTAAAGGTGGCCGAAAACCCCACAGAATCCTCTATTAAATCTAATTTAAGTTTAAAACGTTTTGCTGATTATTTAGAGCAAATTAATCCGGAATTAGTCACTTTTGATATAGCAACTTTAAAAGCAGATGTGGAAGCAGGCATGTATTTTGATTCGTCCATTCCGCAAGGGTACGGCGTTGGTAGCAGTGGTGCTTTAGTAGCTGCACTTTATGATCAGTATGCACAAAATAAAATCACGGTTTTAGAAAATTTAACACGTGAAAAACTCATTCAATTAAAAACTATTTTTTCTGAAATGGAATCGTTTTTCCATGGTAAGTCTTCGGGTCTCGATCCGTTAAATAGTTATTTAAGTATTCCAATCCTTATCAACTCTAAAGATAATATTGAAGCTACTGGAATTCCGTCGCAAACGGCTGATGGTAAAGGTGCCGTTTTTTTATTAGATAGTGGTGTGGTTGGCGAAACGGCTCCCATGGTACGTATTTTTATGGAGAATATGAAGCAGGAAGGTTTCCGTAATATGCTTAAAAATCAATTCATAAAACATACCGATGCTTGCGTAGACGATTTTTTGAAGGGAGATGTAAAATCACTTTTCAAAAACACCAAGCAATTATCAAAAGTTGTGTTGAATCATTTTAAACCAATGATTCCATTGCAATTTCATGAGCTGTGGCAAAAAGGCATTGAAACCAATGAGTATTACTTAAAACTTTGTGGCTCCGGTGGAGGCGGTTATATTTTAGGTTTTACTGAAGATATTGATCAAGCCAAAAAATCACTTTCGGATTATAAATTAGAAGTCGTTTACAACTTCTAAATTTTTCAAACATGTTTTCTCGCAGGCAAAAACACATTTTACTAAAATTTTTTAGTCTGTTTTCGGTTATTCGTGGGTATAATATTCTCATTATAATCATTGCGCAATATTTAACCGCTATTTATATTTTAGCTCATGATTTACCGCTTCGTGAAGTTGTTTTCGACTTAAATTTATTTATGCTCGTGCTAGCATCGTCAGCAACTATTGCCGGTGGATATATTATCAATAGTTTTTACGATTCTGAAAAAGATTTAATAAACAGACCTATTAAGTCTCAACTTGACAGATTAGTAAGCCAAAATACCAAGCTTTCCTTTTACTTTTTATTAAATTTTATTGCCGTCATCATGGCCAGCTATGTGTCCTTTAGAGCGGTCATTTTCTTTTCGCTTTATATTTTTGGAATCTGGTTGTATTCGCATAAACTTAAAAAATTACCTTTTATTGGCAATCTAACATCTGCCATTTTAACTATTACACCATTTTTTGCCATTTTCATTTATTATCGGAATTTTGAAACGGTCATTTTTGTACACGCTACATTTTTGTTTTTAATTATCTCTATGCGCGAATTGACAAAAGATTTAGAAAACATAAAAGGAGATTTGGTTCAAAATTACCATACAATTCCCGTTGTTTACGGCGAAAAAGCATCTAAAATTATGCTAACAGTATTAACATTACTAACCCTTATTCCTAGCTATTTGGTGCTGTATAAATTTGAAATTGGCCATATGTACCTGTTTTTCTATACCTGTATTTTGTTGCTCGTGGTGTTTCTTTTGTTGCTTTGGCTTTCTAAAACAAAAACACACTATCTCATACTTCATAATATTTTGAAGTTTATTATTGTTGCTGGTGTATTTAGTATTCTTCTAATTAATGTGGATTTGGTCCTATCTAGAATATTTTAAGAGACTATATATTCAATGTTTAGCCAATTGAATCTGTAGGTTAATTCATTAAAATGTCAACTATTGTATTACCTTTGCCTAAAATTTAGTAATCATGAGCAGACAGCAAGGAAGTAGCGGAAAAGGAAAATCCGCAGGAAGAGGACAGCAAGACGGAAAAGATAAAGTTTCGGGACGTGGTTCTAACAACGAAAAAAGTAAAAGTTTTGCACGAGGAAACGCGCCAATAAAGCCAAAGGCAACACCTAACAAAAAGAAGGATTCAGGAGAAATCCGATTAAATAAATACATTGCTAATTCAGGAATTTGTTCCCGTCGTGAAGCCGATGAGCATATTGCTATTGGATTGGTAACCGTTAATGGAAAACCTGTTATTGAAATGGGTTATAAAGTGAAATTGGAAGATGATGTTCGTTATGATGGCAGACGTATAAATCCAGAAAAAAAAGCTTACGTTTTATTAAATAAGCCAAAAGGTTTTGCTACCACAACGAGTGAAGGTAAAGGGAGAACAGTTATGGATTTAGTGGCAAACGCTACGGATTCTCGTATAAAGCCTATTGGACGCTTAGGAAGAAATTCCACGGGTTTATTATTGTTTACCAATGATGAGGAGATTGTGAAAAAATTCACAAATTCTAAACATGGTGTACCGCGTTTATTCCAGGTGGAATTAGATAAGAATCTGAAATTCGAAGATTTAAAAAGTATTCAAGAAGGTATAAAAATTGATGGCAAGTTAACACCTGTAGAAGAGATTAGTTATATTGAAGGTCAGAGCAAGAATCTGATTGGTTTAAAAATTAAAAATACAGGAAACACAATTATCCGAACTATTTTTGAACACCTAAATTACGATATCATTAAGATTGATTGTGTGGCTATTGCGCATCTTACCAAGAAAGATATTCCAAGAGGTCATTGGAAACATCTTACAATTCAAGAAATCAACACGCTTAGGATGCTGTAAAACAGCATTTTAATGCAATTAAAAAAAGATAAAAAAAAAGCTCGAAATTCAAAAAAATATATTTCATTTGCACCGCATTTAGCTGAACAAATTGAAAACTGTTTTTATTTTCGGGCTTTTGACTTTCAGGAAGTCATTTTCAAAAGCCGCTTACAGATTAAGTAACCGAATTTTAGAGCTAACTTCCGTTTCATATATTTTATCAAGCCAACATTTATTTGGCTTTATTCCTACGACTCATCCTCAAATTCAAGTTTGATTATTTTATAATTTAATGTTATATTATCGCTGAAAATAATATCAGTTCGTACCTTTAAATTTTAAACATCAAAATTAATGAATACAAAATATATTGATCTAATCAATCAAACCTTTGATTTTCCACAAGAAGAATTTAAACTGGAAGATAAAACACTAGAATTCCATGATGTAGACCTTATGCAACTGGTTGAGGATTATGGAACTCCCTTAAAATTTACCTATTTACCGCAAATATCAAATAATATTCAGCGCGCAAAAGGTTGGTTTGCAAAAGCCATAAAAAATAATAAATATAAAGGCAAGTATAATTATTGCTATTGTACAAAAAGTTCCCACTTTAAACACGTCTTAGATGAAGCGTTAACAAACGACATTCATATTGAAACATCATCTGCTTTCGACATAGACATTGTTGAAAATTTAAAAGTGGAAGGTAAAATTACAGATAAAACCTATGTAATCTGTAATGGTTTTAAACGTTCGCAATATGTAACTAATATTGCTAGACTAATCAATAGTGGACAGAAAAACTGTATTCCAATTATTGATAACTATGAAGAAATAGATTTACTTTCCGAAGAAATAAAAGGAAAATACAATATTGGTATTCGTATTGCTTCTGAAGAAGAACCAAAATTCGAGTTTTATACGTCTCGTTTAGGGATTGGATATAAAAACATCGTGCCATTTTATAAAAACCAAATTCAAGATAATAAGAAAGTTAAACTTAAAATGTTACACTTTTTTATTAATACAGGAATTCGCGATAACGCCTATTACTGGAATGAGTTGGCAAAGTGTTTAAAGGTTTACACCAGCTTAAAAAAGATTTGTCCAACCTTAGATAGTTTGAATATTGGTGGTGGATTTCCAATAAAAAATTCATTAGCATTTGAATTTGACTACGAGTATATGATTGATGAAATTATCAATCAAATAAATTTAGCATGCGAGAATGAAGATGTAGCCGTTCCAAATATTTTTACAGAGTTTGGAAGTTTTACAGTTGGCGAAAGTGGCGGTGCTATTTATGAAGTCCTTTATCAAAAACAACAAAATGATCGTGAAAAATGGAATATGATTAATTCATCATTTATCACGACCTTACCAGATACTTGGGCAATTAATAAGCGGTTTATTATGTTGCCAATTAACCGTTGGTACGAGAGTTATGAACGTGTACTATTGGGAGGTTTAACCTGCGATAGTGATGATTACTATAACAGTGAACAACACATGAATGCTATTTATTTACCAAAATATAATAAGGATAAACCGTTGTATATTGGCTTTTTCAATACAGGAGCTTATCAGGAAACCATTGGTGGATTTGGTGGATTGCAGCATTGCTTAATACCATCGCCAAAACATGTATTAATTAATAAAGATGCTGATGGAAACATCACCACAAAATTATTTGCGGAACAACAAAAAAGTGAAGACTTACTTAAAATTTTAGGTTACAATGGACAATAAAACGTATGCAGGAATAGAGGAGCAATATTCCAAATTAGATAGCTCAAAAATCGTATTAATATCTGTACCTTATGATGGCACAAGTACATGGCAAAAAGGTGCGGATAAAGGTCCAGAAGCATTTTTAAATGCGTCAGAAAACATGGAGCTTTATGATATTGAAACAGGAACAGAGGTATACAAACAAGGTGTATATTTAGCGAAGCCTATTACTGAAAATTCATCACCAGAAAAAATGGTTGATGCGGTTCATGAAGCAACAAAAAAGTATATTAAACGCAACAAATTTGTTACTGCTTTTGGTGGTGAGCATTCAATTTCTATTGGTACCATTAGAGCATTTAATGAGTGCTTTGATAACCTTACCGTACTGCAATTAGATGCACATGCCGATTTACGTAAAGAATACCATGGTAGTAAATGCAATCACGCGTGTGCGCTTTATGAAGCAAGTCAAACAGCAAATTTAATTCAAGTTGGTATCCGAAGTATGGATGTTATTGAAACTACCGTAATGGATTTTGACAAAACATATTTTGCTCATGATATGGCTGTGGATGATACTTGGATGGATTCAGCAATCGATCAGATGACGGAAAATGTATTTATTACAATAGATTTAGACGCTTTTGATCCGTCTATCATGCCAAGCACAGGAACACCAGAACCAGGCGGTTTACTATGGTATGAAACACTTGAATTTTTACGTCAAGTTTTTGCGGAAAAAAATGTGGTAGGTTTTGATATTGTGGAATTATGCCCAAATGAAAACGAGCGTTCTTCCGATTTTTTAGCTGCGAAACTCTATTACAAAATGCTGACTTACAAGTTTCTAGATGATGCTGCTGGCGACAGTTTCGATAACAATTTTAATGAATCAAAAGAAAATACAACTAAATTTTCTAAATTTAATGAAGACGATGACAACTAAAGGAGAAATATCAAAATTTATAGAAAAGTACTACTTACATTTTAACGCAGCTGCTTTAGTAGATGCCGCAAAAGGGTATGAGGATCAACTATATAATGGCGCTAAAATGTTGGTGTCATTAGCTGGAGCTATGAGTACGGCTGAATTAGGTAAAATATTTGCCGAAATGATTCGTCAAGATAAAGTTCAAATTATTTCTTGTACAGGTGCAAACTTGGAGGAAGATATTATGAATTTAGTAGCGCACTCTCATTACAAACGTGTGCCTAATTACCGAGATTTAACACCTCAAGATGAATGGGATTTGTTAGAAAAAGGTCTAAACCGTGTTACGGATACCTGTATTCCTGAAGAGGAAGCATTTAGAAGAATCCAAAAGCATATTGTAAAAATTTGGAAAGATGCAGAAGCCAAAGGTGAGCGTTATTTACCGCATGAATATATGTACAAATTATTACTTTCAGGTGTTTTAGAAGAGCATTATGAAATTGATATTAAAGATTCTTGGATGTATGCAGCAGCCGAAAAAAACCTACCTATTATCTGCCCAGGATGGGAAGATAGTACTATGGGTAATATTTTTGCAAGCTACGTATTAAAAGGTGAATTGAAAGCCAGCACTATGAAATCAGGTATTGAATACATGACTTTTTTAGCGGATTGGTATACCGATAACTCTGAAAACGGTATCGGTTTCTTCCAAATTGGAGGTGGTATTGCGGGTGATTTCCCAATCTGTGTGGTACCAATGTTGTATCAAGATATGGAACGTCCAGAAACACCATTTTGGAGTTATTTCTGTCAGATTAGTGATTCTACAACTAGTTACGGATCGTATTCAGGAGCTGTTCCTAACGAGAAAATTACTTGGGGGAAATTAGATATTAATACACCGAAATTTATAATTGAAAGTGATGCAACTATTGTTGCACCATTAGTTTTTGCTTACCTGCTTGGGATGTAAATATGAAAACGCAGAAAATTGAAAATATTGAATTAAAGTACCTTACAGTTGACGATTATGAGGAATTAAAATCGGCAACCTTGGAGGCTTATGGAGGCGTTTTAAATTCGTATTGGAAAAAGCATCACATAGAAGATTTAACTAGAAAATTTCCGGAAGGTCAAGTCGTAATAAAAATTGATGGAGACATTGCTGGTTGCGCCTTATCCATTATTGTGGATTATGATTCTATTGATGATGAGCATACCTACGAAGATATTATAGCGGGAGAATCTTTTAAAAATCATGATAAAAAGGGTGATGTTTTATACGGAATAGACGTGTTTATAAAACCAAAATACCGTGGATTGCGTTTAGGTAGACGACTTTATGATTACCGTAAAGAAGTGTGCGAAAACTTGAATTTAAAAGGAATTGTTTTTGGTGGTCGTATGCCAAATTACCAGCACCATAAGGATTTAACTCCTAAAGAATATTTTGAAAAAGTAAAACGTAAGGAAATTCATGACCCGGTTTTAAATTTTCAAATTTCTAATGATTTTCATCCCGTTCGTATTTTAAAAGGGTATTTGGAAGGTGATACAGCCTCCAATGAATATGCTGTTTTAATGGAATGGGATAATATTTACTATACCAAACCGAATAAAAAAGCGAGTACCGTAAAAACTATTGTGCGTTTAGGCCTTATTCAATGGCAAATGCGGACCTATACGGGTTTAGACGAACTGATGCAACAAGTGGAGTACTTTGTAGATAGTGTGTCTGCGTATCGTTCAGACTTTGCGGTTTTCCCAGAGTTTTTTAACGCACCACTAATGGCGAAGTTTAACCATATGCATGAGCCAGATGCTATTAGGGAATTGGCAAAGTACACAGAGGTTATTGTAAATAAGTTGAAACAATTATCTATTTCGTATAATATCAATATTATTTCTGGTAGTATGCCCGAATTGGTAGATGATAAATTATATAATGTCGGATATTTATGTCGTCGTGATGGAAGTGCAGAACGATACGAGAAAATTCATGTAACACCAGATGAAGCTAAAGTCTGGGGAATGCAGCGTGGAAATAAATTGCAGACTTTTGAAACAGATTCAGGAAAAATTGGTATTTTAATATGCTATGATTCGGAATTTCCAGAATTATCACGTTTATTGGCAGACGAAGGTATGGATATTTTATTCGTGCCGTTTTTAACGGATACACAAAATGGGTACTCTCGCGTCCGTTTATGTTCGCAAGCAAGAGCTATTGAAAACGAATGTTATGTTGCAATTTCAGGGAGTGTCGGTAATTTACCGAACGTGAATAATATGGATATTCAGTATGCGCAATCGGCTGTGTTTACACCTTGCGATTTTTCATTTCCAAGTAACGGAATCAAGGCTGAAGCAACACCAAATACCGAAATGATTCTTGTAGCTGACGTTGATTTGAGCCTGCTTCGCGAACTTCATTCGCATGGAGCTGTTAAAAATTTGAAAGACAGACGAAAAGATTTTTATGATGTTGTCAGAATTAATCACAATAAATAGTAACTTTATTTTTTTTAAAAGTATAAATATTTGCCCAAGTAATGAAAAATAGAAATGATAATTTAAAACGCGTAATTGTAGACTTTAAAAAGCTTACACCAGAAATTTTAGCTTTGCTCGTTGAAAAATATCCTGATGGTTATGATGAAGATCAAATTGTTTCCTTCAGAAATGCAAAAAACGAAATCATAGAAGCTGTTGAAGTAACAACTAGTGATACCAAGTATTTAGTAAAAGTTAGTACCAAACTAGCTGTAACTATGGAAAACTACGATGAAGATGATTACGAAGATTTTGATGGTGCAGATCCTGAAGCAGTTCAAGATCCAGATATTGAAATAGCAGATGAAGACGTTGAAGACGATATTGATTAATTTGTTATAACATGAGAACTGCGGTTTTTAAATCTTATGAGAATGGTTATTTTATCTTCTGGTTTGATAACGGAGAAGAGCTAGCTTTTGAAGAAGTTCATCCACGTGTATTAAAACAATTCGATTTAAAGAATGATGAGAATTATATTGATCAAGAATTTAAAATAGTTTTTGTTGAAGCACCTGACCCTTATGATGACGATTTAGTGATTTATAGAGTAGAAAATTTAAAACCACTATAATTTCGTTAATTAATACTTTAAAATTCAGAACTATAAATAGCATTTAAAATAAAAAGCAATTGGTTAATCCAATTGCTTTTTTTAAATAAAAGTGTGTTATTCAGCAAATGGCGTTGCGTTTCATAAATTACCCAATCGTTTTCCCTAACCCTAAATTATACTAAAAAATAAAATGAAAATACTAATATTAATGGTTGCCTGTATGGTAGCCATGACAACAAGTGCCCAAAAAAAACAAAAAATAAAAGGGGATAAAAATGTTGTAGACATATATAAAAATCTAGACCCGTTTTCGCAAATTGAAGTAACCGATGGTCTGGAAGTATTTATTATGCAAACCAGCTCTAATGGTTATCATGTTAAAACAGACGCAAACCTAGTAGATATCATTAAATTAGATGTTATTGATGGTGTTTTAAAAATTTATACGACTCATAAAATAGTGTCAAGCAAAAAGATGGAAATATACGTCACGTTTCAAGATTTGGAGCGTATTCATATAAATCAGAACGCACAAGTAGAAGGTCAAAATAAATTTGAGTTATTAGACTTCACCTTAAACTGTATGGAAAATGCGACTTTTGACCTAGATATAAATACCACTGATTTTTTTGTTCAAATGGATGATTCATCAAGAGGAGAGCTCCAAATTAAAAGTACTAATGCGAAGGCGATACTCAATGATAAGGCTCGGCTAGAGGGCATCATTTCCATAGATAATATGGAACTAACAATTAATAAAAGCGCCTATGCCAAGCTTGAAGGAAATGTAGAAAACCTTAATCTTATGGCTTCAGGATCTGCAGATTTAAAGGGTAAAGATTTAAAAGTTACAGAAGCCGAACTTAATATCTCAAATTCGTCTGAAGTGTATTTGTATGTAAGTAAACATTTAAGTATTTACGCAAGAGGAAAAAGTATTCTTCATATTTTTGGTAGTCCAGAAATTTCAGTGAAAGGATTGAGTGATAAATCTCAAATACTAAAAAAATAAATTAAAGCACTTGTTTTAATTCATCATAATACTGCTTGGTAATGTGCAAACCATTATGACCACCATCCGTAATTGGAAATAATGTGATGTTTCCTGGATTGATTTTTTGTAATTTTTTAGCGTTCGTTTCCGGATGAATCAGAAAATCTCGCGTGCCATAAAATATGGTAATCGGAGCTTTTACCGCGCCAATAAAGTGATATGTTGGAATGTCATATTTTATTAAAAAGGTGGGGATTGGAGGCGCAATTTCTTCGGAAATAAGCGTTTTCCACGAATAATAGGGAGCGTTTAATATAAGTTGTTTCGGATTGTTTTTTGAAGCCACATAAGCGGCAATACCAGAACCCAAAGAATAACCCAAAAGAACAATTTGATTTTCTGAATAATCTTTTTTCACATAGTTATAAATGGCTTGGCCATCATTAAATAATTCCTTTGCTTCTGAATACTCACCATCGCTTTTGCCATAACCACGATAATCAAAAAATAAAATATCATACCCATTATTTAGGTATAAAGGTGCGCGTTTTCCCCAATCATGAATAGCACCCGCATTGCCGTGAAAATAGATGATAACACCTTTTTTTGTTTGTTCAGTTTTAAACAATAGTGCGTTTAACGAAACGGTTTCTGTAACAGGAATATTCAGTTCTTCAAAAGATTCTTTAAAGGTAAAGGTGTAATTTTTTTCTAAATGCTTCGGATTAAAAAAGAAACTTTCCTGCTTGAAATAAACAAAAATCAAAGACAAAATGTACAAGCCAAACAATACGGCAATTATGCGAAGAAATCGTCTAAAAAGTTTTGGAAAATTCAGTGTCAAGCGGTTTTGGTTTAAAAATGTCGTGCAAAAATACACTAAAAACCACTACATATTCAAATGCTATGATCCAGAGGTTTTCAGAATTGCTGGAATTGGAATAGGCTAAATAGCTGAAAATAATCATAAAACTCCAGACTATAGGAAACTTGTAATCTGTAAATACGGCAAGCAAAACTAATGTACCTACATACCAAGGATGAACCGTTGTAGCCGTAAAGTAATACATGCTTAAAGCGATAAGCATCGCTGCTATAAGTTGTGTTGTGTTCTTTGGTTTTTTATAAATAGCCATGCCAATAATAAATAAAAATATAAAAAGAGCCGTTAGTTTTCCAATAATAGCTATCTGATTATAACCGGAAATCCAATATCCAATTGCTCTTAAAATGTAATAAACACTGGCGTTAAACTCAAAATTCTGAAACCATAAAGCAACGGTATGCGTGTAATTAGTCAGGAACTCGGTTGAATAAAACGGTAAAAACAAACAGGCCGTTGTTAACCCAACAATGCCATAAAAAGAGAACAGTTTCTTAATATCTACTTTGTCTGATTCTTTTGTTTCTGGCGTATTTTCTTTTTTAAACCATCTAAAAAATAATGGCAGGAATAACAATGGTATTAATTTAACCGAAACAGAACAGGCAAAAACTACACCTGCCCATTGCCATTTACTTTTTTCTAACAAATACAAGCTCCAAATTAAGAAGAATAACATGACACCTTCAAAATGAAGATTTCCTGTCAATTCAATAATAATAAATGGATTTAAAATATACCAGAATATTAAATGTTCTGGAAGCTTAAATCGAATTAGTAATTTTCTCCCGAAGTAGAGAATTCCAAAATCAGCAGCAATAATAATCAGTCGTAAAACAACAACCGAACCTAAAATGTTTTTACCACTTAATAAACCAGCTATAACAAAACACAGTTGATTGAGAGGCGGGTAATTGGTAAAGTGGCTGGCGTTCAATAAACCCATGCCATTATAAAGTTCCTGCGCTTGAGCTACGGGAAATATGCTCATAGAAATAAACGATTCCGGTGTATATAAATACGGATTAAAACCTTCTAAAATCATGCGTCCATCCCAAATAAATCGGTAAAAATCCTGTGATAAATTCGGTATGGCTAAAATAAAAACGGCTCTAAATCCAAAGGCTATCCACGTTAGGTATTGGATATTATGTTTAGTAAGCTGAATAAGTTTATAAAAAACCGCAAATAATGCTGCATATAGCATGAGTAGTTTTGTAGTGTCTGTTCGCGTTAAATCATAGGCAAAAGCCCAATAAAAAAGCAAACTGGATAGAGCCAGAAGCAACTGAAATTTATAAACCTGTAAAAAGTTGGAAATTTGCATGGGTTAAATATACAGCTTCAAATCTTTTATAAATAAAAAAACAACCACTGTGGTGATTGCTTTTTGATGTCAATTTTTAAAAGGATTAATGTTACATTTTTGAAACTTTATTCAAGGCATCGGCAATGAGTGTGTCGCCTTTAATAATTTCAAATGTAGCCTTATTTGCAACGTCGTCATTTAACGTTCTTACTAAAGTTTGCGCCACATCATTTCGGCTTATTTCTCCCTGCTTGTTCAGTTTCGATTCTAATTCTATTTTATTGCTCAATTCTCCATCTGTTAAGGCACCTGGTCTAACAATACTATAATTCAAACCACTTTTAATTAAGTGCTTATCTGCATTCTGTTTCGCTTTTAAATAATCTTTTAATTCTGAAACAGATTCGGGATTATCCGCACCCATGGAACTTAACATCACAAATTTTCTAATGTTATTCTGTTTAGAAGCATCAATAAGCTTTTTAGCACCTTCTTGATCTACTGCAACGACATTTTTCCCACCAGAACCAGCGGCAAATATAACTTTATCAATTGGTGTTTTAAACGCAGGCGTAACGTCCTGTTCTAAATCGGCTAGAATGGTGTCAACATTTTTCGATTTAAAAAAAGGAATCTGCTCTTCTTTCCTAACCATTGCAATCGGGTTAAAATATTGAGATTCACTTAAAAGATTAACTATTTTTTTTCCTGTGGTACCATGAGCACCTGCTACTAAAATATTTTCCATATCTTAATATAACCCGAAAAGCTAGTAATTACAAGGAATTGAAGCGGTTTAACGTAAGTTTAATACTATTGCGTAGCCAACGTGATTAATTTCTTAAAGACTTCAAAAACACATAACCGAAACCTAAAAATAGCATAAGATGAAATGGGAATAATCCAAAATCGCCTTTGTGATTTCCCACAATAAATGCACTGTACATGCCGAAGGCAAAGTAGAGTGTAAGTAGACCTTCAAAAATAACGTTTGTTGAAATTCTCTTTTTAAGATAAATATTATCTTTCCAAGAACTCTTATCGGTATTGATATTGAATTTTGGTGTACGAATAAAATCACTTCGCTTTCTGAAATGCCCTTCTATTACAGCTATGGTATTATGTAAAGAAAACCCCATAGCAATTGCGAAGAAACTAAAAAACATACCAATAAATCCAACAAAATTTTTAAATCCAGAACCATGTATGTGTTTATACATAAACCAATAACAAATGAAGAAAATTAGTGAGCTTATCACAAAAAAGCTAGTGGCATAAAAGTACATTTTAAGCGTATCATTTTCATGTTTAATATAAAGCATAGGAACGCTTAATATGGCAACAATTAAAATGTTTAAAAACATGGTACTATTTAATAAATGCAAAATACCATGCATTTTGGTTTTAGCAGATATGCCATTGTTCTTTACTATTTTAAAGAACATTTTCTGAAAATTTTCGGCCCCACCTTTATTCCACCTAAATTGTTGTGATCGTGCTGCACTGATTATAATAGGGAGTTCAGCAGGTGTTACAACATTTTCTAAATACTTAAATTTCCAGCCTTTTAATTGGGCACGATAGCTTAAATCCAAATCTTCGGTTAGCGTGTCGCCTTCCCAATTTCCCGCATCTAGAATACAGGTTTTTCGCCAAACACCGGCCGTTCCATTAAAATTTATAAAATGGTTTTTCGTGTTTCGCCCCGTTTGTTCTAAAGTGAAATGCGTATCTAAAGCAAAAGCTTGAATTTTAGTAAGAATAGAATAATCCCGATTTATATGTCCCCAACGGGTTTGAACAACACCAATGTTATTATCTTTAAAATGCGGAATGGTTTGCAAGAGCCAATCGGATTTCGGTAAAAAGTCGGCATCAAAAATGGCAATAAATTCTCCCTTGGCAGTTTCTAATCCAGCTTTTAATGCGCCAGCTTTAAAACCGGTTCTGTCCGTTCTATGAATGTATTTAATATCCAGACCTGTTTGCTGTAATTCACTAATTTTTTTATAAATTATTTGAATCGATTTATCCGTAGAATCATCTAACACTTGAATTTCTAATTTATCTTGCGGATAATCTATTTTCGAAACATTTTCCAACAAGCGCTCTACTACATACAATTCATTGTAAAGTGGTAATTGAATTGTTACTAGAGGGATTTCTGAAGGATTTTTAAAATTGAATTTAGTCGTATTATCAATCTTCTTTTTTGCTGATAAATAATTGAACAATAGATTCAGTTGCGCCAAAGCATACATGAATATAAGAAGCAATGCCAACGTGTAAATAGTTATGATGATGCCTTCAATAATCATTTTTTAAAACCGTATTTAAAAATCCACCCCAAAATTTTAAAGCCTGCAAAAACAGCACCTTTAACTGTTCCAGATACTTTAGAAACACCAATTCTGTTTCTGTAATTTACAGGGATTTCTGTATAGGAAATTTTTTGTTTTAATACTTTTAGTTGCATTTCTACTGTCCAACCATAGGTTTTATCTTCCATGTTTAAAGCCAATAATTGCTTGTATTTAATAGCGCGAAATGGCCCTAAATCCGTGAATTTCGACTTAAACATAAAACGCATTAAGGTTGTGGCTAGCCAATTTCCAAAAATTTGAGGTATGGTCATAGACCCTTTCTCACGTAGCATTTTCACACGAGCTCCAATTACAAAGTCGACTTTGTTATCAAGTATAGGTTGAATTATTTTAGTGAGTTCTTCCGGGTAATCACTATAATCGCCATCAAGGAATACAATAATATCGGCTTTTTCATTTTGTTCAGCAACATAAGCCATACCTTTTAAACAGGCATAACCGTAGCCTTTTCTGCTTTCGCTTAACACCGTTGCTCCAGCGTTTCTAGCATTTTCTACCGTAGCATCCGTTGAGTTATTGCTCACCACAATAATTTCGTTTACTAATGCTGGAATATCTCCAATGACTAGCGGAATGGAATCAGCTTCATTATAAGCAGGAATAATGACTTTTATATGGGGCATTTGCTGTTTTGTTTCAGGGGACAAAAGTACGATAGTTTTATATTTATTTCTGATTCAGTAAATCCATTAAATCAACATCATTTCCTAAAAGAATTTCAGTTGGATTAATACGTCCGTTTTCTGGACCATTCTCCAATTTTAAAACGCCCCTTGGGCAAACGGCAGCGCAAATACCACAGCCAACACAACTAGATCGTATTATATTTTCACCTTTTTGAGCATAAGCTCTAACATCAATACCTTGTTCACAATAGGTGGAGCAATTACCACAGGAAATACATTGTCCACCATTGGTTGTAATTCTAAATCGGGATTTAAAACGTTGAACAAATCCTAAATATGCAGCTAATGGACAGCCAAATCTACACCAAACACGATTTCCAAAAATAGGGTAGAACCCTGTTCCTATAACTCCGGCGAAAATAGCGCCAATTAAAAAGCCGTAAATATCTTGTATGGTTTGTGTTTTTATTCCTAAAACAGCATCCGCTCCTGAAAAATAGGAATAGAGTGTAAACCCCGTCATAACAAGTGCAAATACTAAAACGCCATGCACTAGCCAGCGTTCTAATTGCCATGCTTTTAGTGATTTATCAGATAATTGACGATACGGATCGCCTAAAGTCTCTGCTAAACCACCGCATCCACATACCCACGAGCAGTACCAGCGTTTACCGAAAAAGTAAACCATAACGGGAACAACAACAACGGTTAAAACAATACCCCAAACTAGGATAAATAGGCCAAAACCACCACTTTCTATGAGTTGATTTAAATTCCAACTGAAAAAGAAATCGTAATCGAGAGGGAAGGCATTTTTAAAATCATACCAAGGCTTTTCAAAACGAACCAAAATTTCTGGAATCAAAAATGCAAATACAATCTGAAAAAAAAGCACCGAAGTAGTTCGTAGTATTTGATATTTATTATGACGGTATTTAATATACATGCGGACAGCCATAACCGTCATAACCGTAGAATATAGAAAACCGTAAAGAAACCATTGACTCGCTAAATTACCACTTAACGCCATGCTAAAGGGATCAACTATGTACGTCCAATTAACGATGAAGTCTGGATAAAAATATAGTAGAACATAAAAACTGACTAGAAAAATAAATACAAACCAACCAATCCAACCTCTACTAGTTGAAGCATGGTGGTAAATACCATTATTTTTAATGCCAGGACGACCAAGTGTTACAACTTGAGGAATAATAAAGAGTAAGGCACCAAGAATACCCAAACCAAAGGTGAGGATCCAAAATAGCATTTTATTGTCTTTTATTATGCCATTTCCTGAAGATTTGGCAAGCTCATAAGAAAAGCTATGTGGTTTGGTCCATATCACTTTATCCCATTCACTGTTTTCTTTGTGAGTGGTATTTGCGCTTTCTAAAGCCGTTGTTACTTTTGAAGAAAATGAAAAAGGATTAGAAAACTCGTTCCCAACCACATTAGTATTCATATCATTTATAAATAGTTCGCTTTTTATTCCTTTATTCGTAACAACCTCGTCAAAGACATCTTGTGAAAGTTCATATTTTCCTAAAAATATTAAGGAAATAAAGATGGCAAGTCCAGTTAAAAATAAACCAAGACCTATATATTGTATTTGTTTCATTTGATGTATTTAGGAGGTTTGAAAAATACGTTTCCAACTCTTCTTCTTTAATTGGATGGTTGTATTATGGTCGTTATTAAATTTTTGGATAATTGTTTTTTCATGAAGTTTATAAAACTCCGGATCAAAATTAGCATCAGCTAGATGTGCTAAAACATATTCTATAGACCGATTTTCAGATAAAACCCGATCGAAAAACTCATGGCGCATGCGAATTCCAAAATTGTTTATTCCTAGAAATTGCCGTGATTCTTTATGAAATGCTATGGTAATACATTTGGTGTCGTCGGGATGTTTCCAATGAAAATGCACTTCATGGTCTGGTTGCTCCTTTTTACCATGAACCCAACCATACGTTTGATATTCAATATCAAAAAATTTAGCCGAATTAAACCAATGACCAGGTTTATATTCCAAGCGATTATCACAAATAGTCTGGGCAACAACTTCACCCATCATACGTCCTGTGTACCAAACGGCTTCAATGGGTCTGCGGTTTCCAATAGCTTCATGTTGCTCCGCACAATCGCCTATAGCATAAATATCAGGAATATTGGTTTCTAAAAACCGATTTACTAAAACACCACGATTAATGGCTATTCCAGAATCTTTTATAAAATTAATATTGGGTGAAACGCCAGCCGTTAACCCCACAACATTACAAGGAATTTCTTCCTCTGTTTCTTCTAAAATGACTGATTTTACGTTTCCGTTTTCATCTGAAATTATTTCTTTAAGGTTAGAAGCTAATCTTAAATCGATACCGTTTCTAGTTATTTCACGATTAACCATTTCAGATTCACCTTCTGGTAAAACGCCGTTCCAAAAACTGGTTTCGCGTACTGAAAATGTTACAGGAATATGTCGTGAATGAAGCATTTCAGCTAATTCAATCCCAATTAATCCACCACCAACAATTACGGCTCGCTTGCAACTTTTATTATCTGGTGCGTACACTTCTAAATTGTCTAAATCTTGTTTGCTATACAAGCCTTGGACGCCGTTCAAATCCTGTCCAGGCCAACCAAATTTATTAGGCTTGCTCCCGGTAGCTAGTATCAGTTGGTCATACTTTAATAAGTCTCCTTTTTCAAAATGAAGTGTTTTACTTGAGGTGTCAATTTGGTTGACAAATCCCGATTTGAGTTCAATACGATTCTTTTTCCAAAACCAATCTTCATAAGGTTTGGTGTGCTCATATGTCATGTGTCCCATGTAAATATACATCAAGGCTGTACGTGAGAAAAAGTGGTCGGTTTCTGCTGATACTATTGTAATTTTTTTATCTGATAATTTCCTAATATGTCTAGCTGCTGTTACGCCAGAAATACCGTTTCCAATTATTACAACGTGTTCCATATATTGATTTCTTGTTGGGTTTGTCGAAGGTTTTTGCTGAAACTTAAGGTTCTTTGTGCAATTTGTTTAAATTTAATCATAATTAAGTAGTTATGACAAGGTATTTAACGTGGTTTTTAGTTTTTATACTCTCTTCATGTAGTATGACTACGAAGAAAGATATCAAAATAAATGGTGTTAGCTTTGTGGCATCTCGTGATAGTATTTCTAATAAAAATATCCTACCCGTTTTAAATGTAAATGCCAACTATACGGCTATTATGCCGTTTGGGTTTATTACAAGCTTGGAACATCCTGAAATAATTTATAATACAGATAGACAATGGTTTGGTGAAACTAAAGCTGGCGTTTCACAATATATTGATGTTTTACAGAAAGCAAATATTGAAATCATGATAAAACCACAAATTTGGGTTTGGCATGGTGAATTTACAGGGCATATTAAAATGCCTAATGAAGCTGCTTGGTTAGAATTGGAACAAACCTACTCGCGCTTTATTTTGGATTTTGCTAAACTAGCTCAAGAAAAGCAGGTTGCTATATATTGTATTGGTACCGAATTGGAACAGTTTGTAGCGCACAGACCTGAATATTGGCAAGAATTAATTATGAATATTCGTGCTGTTTATGATGGGAAACTAACATACGCTGCTAATTGGGATGAATACAAACGCACACCATTATGGAGCGATTTGGATTATATTGGCGTGGATGCCTATTTTCCAATTAGTGATAAAAAAACACCCAATGTAGATGATGCTATTGCAGGTTGGCAAGCGCATACAATAGAAATGAAAGCAATTTCTGAAACCTTTGACAAACCCATACTATTTACGGAATTTGGCTACCGAAGTACAGATTATACCGGAAAAGAACCTTGGGTTAGCGATTATAAAATAACGGCGTTAAATTTTGAGGGACAAACCAATACAACCCAAGCTTTATTTGATGTATTCTGGAAAGAACCTTGGTTTGCAGGTGGTTTTGTTTGGAAATGGTTTCATAATCATGAAGAAAGTGGCGGTGAAACAGATAATCAATTTACACCTCAAAATAAACCCGTTGAAGCTGTTATTAGAGACTACTATAAAAGACAATAAATCGGGAATAGGATCATGCCGCATCCCGATTCATGTGTTTACTAATAAAAACCCACTGATATTTAGTGTGTTTTTTCTATAATCTTAAAATCTTTTATGGCTTGGTTAGGTTCAATAATATTGTATCCTTTCCAAAATTCCGAATCATAAGCCGGAAGATAGGTTGGTGTTACCTCTGGCACTTCTGTGAAATTGTTGAACTCTGTTTCTGAAATAGGTGTCGATTCAAAAACAATCAATTCTTTTTTCTCAACATTTCGAACTATAAAATGTAAATCAGCAGCTAATTCATTTTGCTTGCGTCTGCCTTTTACGTTTTTGTTTTTCTCAATAATTTTTAAAGGCCTTTTAATACCTACTTGTTGACCATCGGTTTGATCAGCATATTTTAAAGTGTATTTTTCATTGGCATTTTTTTGGAAAATGATAGTGCCTTCCTTTAAATACTCATTTAATGAAATACCTAATAACCCAAATTTACGCAGAGGCTTTACATTTTTATAATCTACACGCACAATAGCAAAATCTTGTGTGTTAATGTAAAGCGTTCCCTCGAAATCCTCGCTCCGTTTGGGCTTAAAAGTTATGGTGTAAACAAATTCGTTATTCAGATACGCAAAATCCTGCATTTCAAATTCATAACGTCTGGATTTTTCAATAAAATTCAAATCCGAATCTTCATCTAGGAAGTTGGCGTTTTCAATACTTTGGATTGAGCCTTTTCGCCAGTTTAAAAAGTTGGCTTTACGCTTGGCTTCCAATTCTTTTTTCTTTTCTATAAATTCTGCTGTTTGTTGGTCTTCTTTTTTATCTTCAAAAAACGAGGAGTCTATTTCTTCTTTCGTGCCAAACCAACCCGATTTAATTTTGAAATACGAATCGCGTTTCACATGTTTTCTGATAATTTCATTGAAGCGTTTTTCATAATTTTCAAAGGTTATTTCGCTTTCTTTATCGTATAGACGAGAAGCTTTTAAAATATCTAATTTCTGTGGTGTGGACGGTTTAATTTCGCCATATATTTCGGCTAAAACTTCCGTGTGCTGATCCGTGTTTTTTGGAACGGATTTAATAATGCTATCTACAAATGCTTGATTGAATTCGGGAATAGTAGATTCTTCAATTTTCACATCCGTTTTCAGCATATTTGTGTAGTATGATTCTCTGTAGAACAGTTTGCGCTTTGCGTAATCAAAATCGTAATTGGTTTTTAATCCTTCCTTAACTTTGTCTAAAATTTCATCCAGTGTATAGTTTTTATTGGTGATAAACACTTCACTTAAATCAATATTTTTGGTACTTAATGAAATAATACTATCTGTAAATTTTTGAATAGCAAATTGTTTTTGCTCGTAACCTAAGCAGCTTATATAAAGAGAGTCCCTTTCAGAAATTTTTCTGTTAATGGTAATGTTGAATTCGCCTTTATCATTGCTAATAACACCTGTTTTGTCGTCTATTAATATTGTTGCAAATGGTATAGGTTCTTGTTTGGTTGAGTCCACTATTTTTGCAGAAATAGTGCGTTGGGCTTTTGCTGAAAATACGGTTAGACAGCACAGTGCCAAGATAAGTTTGGTTGGTTTCATGATAATTGGTTTAGAGTGGAAAAGTATATTTTTCAATTGAAGCAACACGTTTCTTTATCACTTTATTAAGTAAGATTTATCTTTATTTTAACAGATTAACCATGTTGAAACCAGATTTTTAGGAAATATGCTTTTGGTAATATGTATATAATTCATCTGCGGAAGCACCAAACCATTTTTTAATATATATAGTCCAAAAATGATATTGTAATGTCCAGACACCATGCTTATCATAAAGCCGAGCAGACGTTTTTATTTTGTCTTGAATGACCACAAATTGCTTTCTAGCATAAAGCTCATTTATTAAAATATTGTCTTCATAAATGGTGAAATTTTCATCAAAACCACCAATTTCGGTGAATAATTGTTTGGTAATAAACTGACTTTGATCTCCGCCACGACTAGCACGCCAAGAAAATTGGGTGAGCCAACCCGCTAATTGTAACCACCAATGATTGTTATCAAACTGTAAACGGAAGCAACCTGCTAAATTCCCTTTGATTACTTCTTGGATTATGAGGTTGTCAAAATTTTTAGGCGGAAAAGAATCCGCATGGAGGAAATAGAGAATAGTTCCTGTGGCGTGGTTGGCGCCAAAATTCATTTGTTTAGCTCTGCCTTTATGTGCGTTTAGAAGATGAATTTTGTTCGAAGGCACAAATTTATTAACAATGTTTTGTGAGCCATCCACACTTCCGCCATCTACAACGATGATTTCCGCTATATTTTTAGAAGTTGAATTTTCTAGAAGATGTTCCAAAACCGACGCTATACTTTCGGCTTCATTGAGCATGGGAATAATTATGGAAATGGAATTAATCATTTAGCTTCCAACTATAATCTATATACTTTATTTTAGCATCGGATGCAATTTTTACATCTGAATAGATGTTTAAAAAGTTGATAAGACTGCCGTTTTCCTTAAAATCTTTCGAAAACCATTTAAATATTTTTGATAATTCCAGACTGTTTTTTTGAATTCTATTTTTTGATGAATCTGCCAAAAACTGTTTTGTAACTGTTGTTAATTGTTTGTCTAATTTTTCTGGTATATAGGCTTCATTTAATAATTGCGGACAAGAAGCCGAAGCGCAAACAATAGCAAAATGAATACGTGGTTCCTTCATGTTGCGAAGCACCTCATGTTCAATATAATTTAAAGAAAGTAATTTGCCGTTGATAGGAATAAACTCGTGTTCCCAAGGATTTTTGATGTCTTTAATGCTTTCAATTGGATAATTATCAATAATCAGTTTTATGGTAAATGCATTATACGCGTTAATCCAATAGGCTAATGTTTCGTTTTTTGTCCAACTTTCTTTAGGTGAAACGGCTATAAATTGGTTGAGGTAGGTGTTTAATTCTGAATCATTTGCTTTTATAGTTTTATAATCAACTTCACCTTTATTAGTAACATGTTTTTGTAAGAATTCAGTAAAACCGGAATGGTTTATAGTTTGTCCAAAAGCCGAAAGACTGAAGCAAAACAGCAATAACATAAGATATATCGGACTTTTCATAGCATTGTTTTTAAATATTAATATGGAGTTTGTAGCTATTGGTTCATAGTTTGTTCTACATAATCTACCGCTTCTTTAATATTAATCGAAAAAACTCCAGCATTTCCAATTTCAAATGCGTCTTTCCATTGATAATAGCCATCCTCGTAATTTGATAGAGTATTGTTGGAGCTAACCAATTCTGTCAAACTTTGAATAATTGATTCTTCCGAAAAAGGTAAATGACCTATGTCTTCAGATATTCCAGTTTCAATTTTAGCATTTTTAATTTTTAATCCATGAACTGATATATGAATTACTGTTTCTTTTTCTTCGTATTTTTCAATTTTCAAAATTAATACTCTTGATTTTTCTTCACCTATTCTCGTCTTATATTTCCAAATTTGTCCAGACTCAAGTTGGGTTTGTGGAATGTCAATTTTAATGTTTTTTTTGTTTTGACTAAATAAACCAAAAAACGAGAATAAGAAAATCATAAAGAATAGTTTAAAAGTAATTTTCATTTTTTATTTATGGAATATAATTCTGCATTATATTTTTTAACAACAGCCACCACCATCATAATGAAACGTGGATTCACTGATGTAAATATCGTTTCGATTCAATTTGGCCAAGTCGCCAGCCGTTTTATCACAAATAGCTAATGGTTGGTTTTGCACGAGAACATGACCTGCGTTATCATCAAAAAAATCTTGATCGCCATAATAAATAGCGGCTTTTCCTGTAAAAATACACGGACCATCTGCAGGCATGGGATCTTTTATGGCAGCTACTTCAATAGATTCTATATAAATCAATTCTTCCGTTGGGTAATGGTTAGGAGCCAAAATACGATACGGTTTTCTGGCGCGAATTTCAATGGTTCCAAAACCAGCATCGGTTAGCATTTTAACATATTCAGCAATGGGCAAACTACCACTTAAACAAAGGGCGCGCAATCTGTCATCGTTACGCAAGGTGTCATTCATGGGTTGCTCGCAAGTAGGATCGCTCATGACTAATTTACCATGTGGTTTGAGTACGCGATACATTTCAGCAATGGCTTTTTTTAAATCGTCTGTTTTAAAAATATTGAATAAACAATTTTGTGCAGCCACATCAATACTGTTATCAGGAACTGGAAGATTCAACGCATCACCTTTTTTAAGATCTACAAATTCACTTTTAAACCATGGGTTTTGAGCTTCGGCTTCTTTAAAATTTTTACGAGATGCTTCTAACATTTCATCGACTACATCAATACCAATAACACCATTTTTTTTGCGGTTGAAATATGAAAACTGCAATAATTCCATGCCGCCACCAACACCAACATAGAGCATTTTTGGGTTGTTAGTTAAATCGCGTGCATGAACAGTTGACCCACAACCATAGTTCATTTCCTGCATGATTTTCGGGATTCTTAACCCCGGTAATTCCCAAATAGGATTCGTGGTGCAACATAAACCAACATCTGGTGTTAATGCTGCTTCTTTGTATACATCGTGTGTGGTGTTAAGATAATTGCTCATAGTTTCAGTATTCGGGTGTTAATTGCTATTATAAACTTTTAATCAGTTCTTTAAAAAGGGTAATCATTTGTGGTTCTGCTTTTCCTGCCATTTCTATAATTTCTGAAATATCAACAGGTTTTAGATTACTTGGGTCGCACTCATCCGTTAAAACTGACACGGCAGCCACCTTTAAATTCAAATGATTGGCTACAATAATTTCTGGAACGGTACTCATTCCAACAGCATCAGCCCCAATAATTTTAAGCATCCTATATTCTGCACGTGTTTCCAATTGCGGTCCAACAACGCTAGCATAAACGCCTTTGTGAAGTTTAATGCCTTGGTCTTTAGCAATAGCTTCAAATTTGGCATTAATATCTGCATCATAAGGTGCGCTCATATCGGTAAAACGTTCGCCTAATAATTCCACACCTCTAAAGGCCAATGGTGAACTACCTTGGAGATTAATATGATCATCTATTAACATCAGTTCGCCTTTTTTAAAGTCTAAATTGATGGCACCAGAGGCATTAGAAACTAATAAGGTTTCTATGCCTAATTGTTTCATAACACGAACGGGATAGGTAACATCCTGCAGTGAGTAGCCTTCGTAAATATGAAAACGGCCTTGCATAACCACCACCTTTTTTCCTGAAAGTGTTCCGTAAATAAGTTTGCCTTTATGAAACTCAACCGTAGCCGTTGGGAAATTTGGGATGTGATTATAGCTAACTTCAGCTATAATATCAATATCGTCCAATAATTTGCCCAATCCTGTTCCGAGAGTAATGCCAATGTCAGGGCTTTCAAACCCTTTACTTTGTAAATATTCGGTGGTTTCTGTTATATATTTTATCATAAGTTTAATAGTATTTTTTTAATGATTCAATGCCTTCAATATCCTCAAAGGTATCAATATCATTTAATATTTCTAATAAGTGAATGTCTTCATTCTGTAAATCATCTAAGGTGTCTTTACGAATACTTTCCGTTCCCCAAGCTTTGTTTTTGAATACTTTAGGATGCAATTGTTTCATGCCGAAAAGGTAATAACCGCCATCTTTAGCAGGACCCAAAACATAATCATTTTCGTTTAATTTTTGAAATCCTTCTGAAATAATCTCGGCGTTTAAATCTAATAAATCGCTGCCAATTATCAGAACTTTTTCATAGCCTAGTTGAAATAATTCCGAAAAGGCATTCTCCATTCGCTCTCCTAAATCAAAACCTTCCTGAAGCTTCTTTTTAAAAAATTCGGGATTCCAAAGGTCCTCTTTTTGAATGGCTTCAGAATAAAAAACATAGCGATCTACCGATACATTTTTTGCCGTTTCTGCAGTATGCTTTAATAGATGTTTGTAAATTTCCAAAGCCGCTTCATTACCAATAGTTTTGGCTAATCGGGTTTTACATTTTCCTAATTCTGGATTTCTTGTAAAAATAATAAGCGCACTTTTGGACGTTGGAAAATAGAAATTAGCCACTTGATCTTGGTCGCTATTGGTGTTATTTTTTGATAAAATTCCCATTGATGCTATATACTAATTGAATGCCTTTTCAC